>NZ_AFAL01000461.1 GCF_000193225.1 Verminephrobacter aporrectodeae subsp. tuberculatae At4
TCGCCCAGGTTGTCGCCTTCGACGATGACCTTGTCGCCAATGACGGAGGCCTTGGCGTTGGGGATGGTGCTCAGGAACGCGGCGATCTCGCGCGCATAGCGGCTGGTGTCACCGGGGACGACGTTGATCTTGACGCGCTGGTAGCGGCCCTCCTCGTTCCACACGAACAGCGAGGAGGTCCCGACCTCGTTGGCAAAGATGATGACTTCGCGTTCGTCGAGCGCGGCGGCCGTGAGCACCTTGCCATTGCCCACGGCAATGCGCGCGACGCCGGGGCTGGGAAAGACGCGCGACTCGCCGACGAACATTTCGATCTCGGGCACCTGGGCCTGGTCGTCCGGTTTCTGGATGGGGCGGTAGGGTTGGCCGGAAACGGCCGCCGGAGTCTGCTTTTTGGCCCGCAGCGCCGGTGCGAAGCCGCCACGCGAGAGCGCGGGCGGCGCGGCAAGGTCCGTGGTGTCGGATGCTGGCTGGGTGGGTGTTTGGACCGGCGTTTGGGCGCCGGCAGACAGGGCCGTGGCGCAGGCCAGGGCCAGGATCCAGCGCAATGCGCGGCCTGTAGCGGTGATCGGAATGGTGCGATAGGACATGGGTGGGCGGAGAAACGTCTGCCTGGGGTTAGCTGAGGGGGGAGGTTATGGGGCCGCGCGGGGTGGCACGGCAATCACCAATACACCGGGGTTGCCCGGGGGTTGGTCTGGCTTGGGGTTGAAGGCCAGCAGCCCGGACGGTGGCGCGACCGGCGCGGCCCGCGTGGCCGGTTCATCGGCGCCGCCCTGGTTCGCGGCCTGGCGCAGCGTCAGTTCCTCGGGCTTGAAGTCGCTGCGGCGCCCTCCGTAGAGCACGGGCACCGTGCGGCCCGTCGAACCCGCGGAGTTGGCCAGGGACTGCACGTCGCCGGCGAGGCCCAGCAGCGCCGCCATCGCCGCACTGTCCTCCGCCAAAACCTGCGTGTCCTGCGGATTGCGCAGCAGCGCCGTGATCTTGCCGGCCTCGCGCGCAATGACCACGCTCTGTGCCTGCGCCTGCGTGGTGTCCAGCGTGACCGTGGAGTACTGCCGCCGCTCGCCGCTCTTGGGGTCGTCCACCACGCGTTGGCCGGTGGCCATGACCCGGACGTTTTGCAGCAGGGGAAGGTGGTCTTTTTGCCGCCCTGCTCGAGCGTGAGTATCAGGTCGATCGCGTCGCCTGGCTCCAGCAGACCGGAGATGGAGTTGATCTCATCGACGTGCACGGTGATCGCGCGGCGCCCGATCCCGACGCGCGCGGAAAAACTCGGAGCCTTCTTGGTCTGCATGAGGCTCCAGAGCAGGATTTCGCCCTCCCTGACGTCGTGCTCGACGCTCTGGCCATCGACGCTATCGAATTGCTCGAGCGTGATGGCGTTGGAATGCGCGTAGTCCACCGGAATGTCGCGCGTCGCCACGGTGTCGTTGGACAGGACATCGCCCTTTTTAAGGTCCCGCTTGGCCACCAGCAGGCTGGTGGTCTTGCTCTTGGCGCGCGCCTCGATCGCCGCCGCATGGATGCTCAGATAGCTGCGCGCGCCCAAGGCGGCAAGCAGGCCGATTGACACCGCCACCCCAAAGAGTAGCCAGGACTTGCTGAGCCGCAGCGCGGCGATTCGGGACAGGGAGAGTTTCATGGGACAAGTGGGGCAAGTGGAACAAGGGATACGAAAGATATGGGAAAGATATGGGAAAGATATGGGTCAGGCGGGTGGCTCAGATGGGCAGTGAAATGGCGAAGCTGAACTTTTCGTAGGCGAGTCGGAAGGCCCGGAGCAACTCGAGCAGCACGCTGCTGTCGTCGAGCATGCCGACGCCGAGCGCGAAGGCCAGGGCCGCGCAGACCACGCCGTACTCCACCGAAGATTGGCCGCGTTGCAATGCAGCCCCTCCGATGCGCCTGCGGTGCGCCGGCCTCGAAGGGGCGCCGCCAAATGCCTGGCAACGCCGGTTGCGCGCTGTCCCGGGCTTGGGGACCGCGTCCATGGGGTGCGCACAGCGCGGGGGAAAACGCCAACGATTCATGGCAATGACTCCAACTGGACACTGGTGAGTAGCACGATGCTGGTCTGGCCTTGCGCGCCGCGCGTGATGGTGGCCATGGCCTCCTTGCCCGGGCCGCGGAAGAGCAGGGTCAGGCCGGCGGCTTGTTCGGGAAAGCCGGCGGCACTGTCGGTGGTCATGCTGCGCTCGAGCGCGTAGCCCCGTTCGCGCAAGGCCGCGCCGAGCCGCTGTGCATTGAGCTGCTCGCCGTGCCGGTTTAGCGCCACGAGATGGGTCGCGAACCGGCCGTTGTCCTGCGTTTGCAGGTGGCTGGTGACTTGGGTGCCGGCAGGCAGCAGGCGGCGCCAATGGGCGATCGGCTCCCGGGTCTGCGGCTGCGGGGCACTGGGCAGCTGCGTGACCGCGACCATGCCCCGGCTGCCCCGACCGTCGCTGCCGGGCTCGATCTGCACGGTCAGGTAGTACCCGCCCTCGGCGCGGCCCAGGATCTGCTTGCGACCCAGGCGGTTTTCCACCAGGGGCTGGCCCAGCGTGCGGCGAAACCACGCGGCGGTTTGCTCCGGAGCGGCCTCGGTGGCAAAGCCCGTCAGGCGCATGGGCAGGCCGTTTATTCCCAGTTGCTGGCCGACGCCGTAGCTCTGGGCCTGCGCGGGCAGGGCGACCTCGGGCCAGGGGGCTTGCGCTCTTGCGGCGGGTGCGCCCAGGGCCAGCAACAACAGGCCAAGGCACAGGCCGACGCGCTGGGGCAGGGGCCTGCCTGGCCGCGCAGAAACGGCTCGCGCACCCGGCGGGCGCGGTAGTGGAAGGGCCTGTTGCATGGTCCTGAAGTCTGCTGTCGCGCGGGTTCAGTTCTTGGACTCGTCGGCCTTGAGCCGGTCCTCGGGCACCACGTCCTGCCAGCGTTCCAGGCGCCGAATTGGGGGGCCGATACCTCCCCCAACTCGAAGAGCGGGATGACGATGCCCAGCGCCGCCTCGATCGGGGAGAACAAGCTGTTCAGCGGGACGAGCTTGCCAAAGCGGTCCATGGTCTGTTGCACCGATGCCGCGGCCCAGGGATCGATCAGCACGCTGGTATGGCGCGTGATGC
This sequence comes from Verminephrobacter aporrectodeae subsp. tuberculatae At4, assembly GCF_000193225.1. Classification (GTDB taxonomy): domain Bacteria; phylum Pseudomonadota; class Gammaproteobacteria; order Burkholderiales; family Burkholderiaceae_C; genus Acidovorax; species Acidovorax aporrectodeae. Next base: position 3,102 of record NZ_AFAL01000461.1, read on the forward strand.
GCAGATCGATCTTGTCGAAAGGCGTGTAGCTGACGATGCCTTCGGGCAGGTTGGCCAGGGGCACGGAGACGTTGACTCGGTAGATGCCCCGGGCTTGCAGGTCGAGCGTTTTGTGGTTCGCCAAGGGCATCAGGCTGAAGGGCTTGCCGTCGCTGCTGCCCTTGAAGGCCTGGCTGTGCGAGGAGCCCTCACCTTCGCCAAAAGTGACCGCGACGTCGGAGAAGTTGCGGATCAGCGGCTTGCCCCGGGGGTCGGTCCAGAGCGGGTTCTGCTGGGCCTGGGAATCGTCGCCGGTTGCCTCGCCGGTCCTGATGGGCGCGTCGGGGTTGCTGAAGTAGCGTCGGCGCACTTCCTCGGCCAGCTGTGCCTCGGGCTTGAAGCCGTTTTT
>NZ_AFAL01000460.1 GCF_000193225.1 Verminephrobacter aporrectodeae subsp. tuberculatae At4
TCTTACTGTGTTAGTAAATTCAAGGAATTATGAGAGAATCTTCTCACACAGGAGATGAGCCTTGAAAGACGAACTGCAAGAGTTTGAACGCTACCTTGAGCATTTGGGAGGCGGACTGGGCCATGCGGACCGGCAAGCCGGGCTGCGCGGGTATTGCATCGGCCTGATGGCGCCGCTTGCGCGCAAGAGCGTGGAGCCGATGGCCGCACACTTGGCGCCGCAGGCCACGCGCTCGCGTCACCAGTCGCTGCACCACTTCGTGGCCCAGTCGTCATGGTCGGACGAAGAGATGCTGCGGCGCGTTGCGCAATGGGTCGTGCCGGCGATGGACTTTGAAGATGGTGGCTGGTGGATCGTGGACGACACCGGCTTTCCCAAACAGGGCGAGCACTCGGTGGGAGTGGCCCGACAGTACTGCGGCATGCTGGGTAAGCAGGACAACTGCCAAGTGGCCGTCAGCGTCAGTCTGGCTTGCTTGGCGGGCAGCCTGCCCACGGCCTGGCAGTTGTACCTGCCCCAGCAATGGGCCGATGACATGGCGCGGCGCGAGAAGGCCGGTGTGCCCGAAAATGTGTCGTTCGCCACCAAGTGGCAGATCGCGCAGGCGCAGATCGAGCACTTGGTGGAGCAAGGCGCGCCAAAGCACACCGTGCTGGCCGATGCAGGCTACGGGGTGGTCACGGCATTTCGTGAGGGCCTGACGGCGATGGGCCTGACTTACGTGGTGGGCGTGACGGGGCAGGTGACGGTGTGGCCGCCGGGGCATGCCCCGCTGGCGCCGCGGCCGCGCAGTGGCCGCGGCGTGGTGGCCACCCGCCAGCGTTTGGGCGATGCCAGGCACGAGCGACCGCTGTCCGTGAAGGAAGTGGCGTTGGGGTTGGAGCCGACCCAATGGCAAAGCATCGAGTGGCGTGAGGGGACGAACTTCACATTGCGTTCGCGTTTTGCGCGAGTGCGCGTGCATGCGGCCCACCGCGAGCACCTGCGCACAGAGCAGCGAGCGCAAGAGTGGCTGCTCATCGAATGGCCCGAAGGCCATGAAGAGCCAATGAAATACTGGCTGTCCACGCTGGCAGAGGACATCACACTGGAGCGCATGGTGTTTGAGGCCAAGATGCGCTGGCGCATTGAGCGCGACTACCAGGACCTCAAGCAAGACCTGGGTCTGGGCCACTACGAAGGGCGCAATTGGAGGGGCTTTCACCACCACGCCAGCTTGGCCATCGCTGCCTACGGTTTTTTGATGGCGCAGCAGCTGCGCCAGCCGGAAGGTGGGGGTAAAAAAAACTCTGCACGAAGCGAAGAACCTGCCCTACCCACGCATTACAAGCCTCGCGGCAGCCCCGCGCACGCAGCGCCACGTCCGATCGTCGATCACAACTTTGCGGCTGCGTATCGCCGCAGCCTTGCTCAGGACGCTGCCGCGCTGCCCATGCTGCCTGCGCGTAAACGCGAGAATTCGTTTGTGACACAGTAAGACTAGCGCATCGACCTGCGGGCAGGCCTTCAGCAGAGCGTGCCGGTCGGGCGCCGACATCAGGCTAATCGCCGGTCCGCCCAGCACGATCCGCACCCCACGGCACGCATCCGCCAGCGCGCGCGCCAAAATAAGAGCCGGCGCGAGTTGGGGGCCCATCGGCACCGAAATTCCGATCAGCTTCCCGTCGATGTCCCATCCTCCCATACGCCCTTGCTGCTCGCAGAATGCCCAGTACTCATCGTGAAGTGGCCATCGCTCCATCGACGTCGCGAACAGGGCCGGCAACTGCTCGTCGATGCGCAGACACGCCGCCAAGTCGTGCAGCAGGTAGCCGAAGCGCGATTGCGCGAAATCGTGTCTTCCCGCATCGTCGAAGAGAAAGGTGCGCAGCTTCTTCAGCAACCGGGCGGCGATGCGAGCTGGATCCGAATCTTCCAGGTGCGAGAACATGCCATCGCCTGCGGCAATTCGCTGGAGGACGTCTGGCTGAAGCAGGTGTACGGCGAAGTCCTCGTTCCAGTCGAACTGCCGGCATGCATGGCCGTGGGCCTGGAGGTATCCGGCCAGTACCGCGGTAGATGGGTAGTACGCGCCGAAGTTCGTATCGACCAGCGGCGGAAAAATCAATACTGCGTCGGTCATGCCTGCCCCTCGCGCGAGAACGCAACCGAATACTCGTGGCTGAACGGCTCGAAGCCGACCCGACGATAAATCCGCTCCGGCGGGGAGTCCGCCTCGGCGACGATCACCAGTTGGTGGCAACGGTCGCGATGCAAGGCATGTGCCGCAACTGCCCGTACAAGCATCTCAGCCAGGCCCTGGCGTCGATGCGCCGGCGCGGTCGTGACGTCCTGGTAGCGCCCGATGCCGGCCTTGTGTATGAGGCCGCAGTGCGCAACGATCCGCCCTTGGCACAGCAGACCGAACCATGTTGCTCGTCCCGTCCGTACCTGCTCCCACTGACGCCCGTACTGCCATTGTGTGAAGTCGGCCGTCGCAACCGATTCGGGATCTTCCGCGTTGCTCTCGGTGGTGAGCACGATGGCTTCGCGGAAGCGCTGCTTCGTGTCAAGCTCGACGAATTCCACGCCCTGTGGCAACGTAAACGCGAGCGCCGCGCGCAGTTGCATCACAGTGAGCGAGGTGAACAGGCCATCGCCACCCATGGTCGCCATCTTGCCCTCGTCGAGCGGGGCCGGCGAGCAACATTCCCACTGATAGACCTCGCGGGGAACGGCGCAGCGGCTGGCGATGCGACGGTGCCATTCGCGATGCAACGCGGGCCAATCGTCCACCGCGGGCAAAGGGCAGCGCGTAATGACGAAGTTGCCGAACCAGAAGTCCTCGCGCTCGGGGCATCGGAGGAAGGCGAAGTCGTCATACGCCTCGACGACGCAACTGTCGGGTAACGCTAACGCAGTCGTGAACGTTCCAGGCATCGTGTCGAGGTTGATCCAGCCGGGTAAAAGCGAGGTGTCCATGGTCGATTGCGCGTTCAGGGGCTTGGCAATGGGGCAGCCTTTAGGGATGCAGTGGTCAACGATCGCGCCAGCGAGACCGCCACTAAGGCGGCCAGGGTAGCCATAACAGTAACTACTCAGCCCCC
>NZ_AFAL01000459.1 GCF_000193225.1 Verminephrobacter aporrectodeae subsp. tuberculatae At4
CCAATGCCCAGTTTGTTGTCGCTGATCGTGATCACGGCAGTGAGGTTTGTGGTGTGTGTCATCGAATTCCTTTATTGGTGGGTGGGTGCTGGATGGAACGGGGGTATCTGTCCCCTGGGGTCAGATTCGGTGGTTTGCCTTGCCCCATGCGCAGCCCCGGAGAAAAGCCGGTGCTTGGCCTGGCTTTATGGGGATTGGTGCGGGCAGGCCGCCACGGTGGGGCCTCCCGGTAGCAGGCAGGGGGGTGGCCGCGTGGCACAACGACCTCTTCAGAAGGTCGGCCTTCGGCATGTGCAGCAAACCCCGCCTTCCGCTGAGTTGGCAGGCGCGTGCAGGGGCAGGCAGGTTTCGCATGTCACGTATCATAAAGTGACAAACGGTGAGATTTATGCCTGCCAGGTAACCAGATCCATTTTTATGGCGAAAATCCCCAATAAACGGGCAGCTACGGAATCATTGAGCACCCGCTGGCAAGCGGGGCGCGATCCCCATGGCTTGCGCCATGGGGATCGCAGCGGAATCATGGGGTGGGTCTTGACCCGGGACTGCCGGGCAGGCCGACCCCAAGGCCCTCAGAACCAGAACCCGCCATGCGCCACGTCCGACGCCTGGCCCACGATGGACAGCGGCATCTGCGCTGCGGCGCCGGGCGCGGTGATGCTGCCGTTGGCCTGGCCGTCGGCGTCGAACGCTCCGCCGTCGGTGATCGTGAAGTCCAGCCGCAGCCGCCCGCCCTCGTCCACCATCTTGCCGCCGTAAGGGCTGCTCGCCAGGTTCACCCAGGTGCCGCCGTGGTCTTGCAGCCAGTAGCCGTTGGCGCCGATCTTCGGGTCCACGTACAGGCTGAAGGTCTCGGTGCTGCCGGCGGTCTCCAGCGTGGCCTTGAAGCTCGTCAGCGCGATGGGCGTCTCCAGCGCCTTGGGCGTTTGGGCGGGCGCTGCCTTTTGCTCCAGGCTGGTGATGCGGGTGGTGCTGCCCAAGGGGACCTTGCCGCCCTGGCTGTCTGCGACCAGGGTCACCGAGGTGCCGGAACCGCTGCTGGTCTTGGCGCTGAAGGAAGTGACTGCGGCCTGCGTGCTGTCCTGGATGCCGTCGTTGTTGCCGTCGCCGGTGGCGGAGCCCCTGGGGCCGATGGCCTGATTTTCCTGCGCGTCGGGCACGCCGTCGTGGTCCGCATTGGGTGCGCCGGGGTCGTGTTCCGGTGTGGGTGCGGGCGCGGGTCCGGGTCCGGGTCCGGGCGCGGGTCCGGGCGCCGGTGCGGGCGCGGGCGTGAAGTTGTTCACGGCCTCGTTGCGCAAGTCCGCCGCGGCGTTGCCGGCCGCGTCCTGTATCGCGTCGTCGCCGGTCGCCGGCTTGGTGTAGCTGAGCGTGAGCTTCTCGCCGTTGGCCACGGCGCGGCTCAGCGTCAGCGTGACGGTCTTGCCCATGATGGCAACGTCGCTCACGCTGATGGCCGCAGCGCCGGGACTGCTCAGCGCAAACGCCGATGCGGGCGCGGTGTAGTTTGCGTTCAGGTGGTTTGCATCGGCGTAGTGGAGCTCCAGCTGGTTGCCGTTGACCGAGGCGTCGATGAACAGCGGGGCCGCGGTGTCTGCTTTTTGCGCGGGCGTGTTGTTCGTCACCTCCTGGTCGCTGAAGTTCACTGCGTCGTTGCCCGCAGCGTCCTGCACCACGGCGCCGGATGCGGGCTTGGTGTAGCTGAGCTTCACCGTCTCCACGCTGGTTACGGCGCGGCTCAGCGTCAGGGTGACGGTCTTGGCCGCCCCGTTCACCACGGCGCTGCGCACGGGAATGGCCGTGCCCGGGGTGCTGCTGACCGCAAAGCCTGCGCTGCCCGCGAGCGCTGCCGGGTCCAGGGTGCCCGCTTCGGTGTACGTGAGCACCAGCTGGTCGCCGGTGACCGTGGCGCTGTGGAACACCGGGGGTGTGGTGTCGGGTGGTGTGTTGTTGATGACAGTCCGGCTGCTGAAGTCCACAGCGTCGTTGCCGACAGCGTCCCGCACCACGGCGCCGGATGTGGGTTTGGTGTAGCTGACGGTGACCGTCTCCACGCTGGTGACGGCGCGGCTGAGCGTGAGGGTGACGGTCTTGTCCGTTGCGTTCACCACGGCGCTGCGCACGGTAATGGCGGTGCCCGGGGTGCTGCTGACCGTAAAGCCTGCGTTGTCCGCGAGCGCTGCCGGGTCCAGGGTGCCCGCTTCGGTGTAAGTGAGCACCAGCTGGTCGTCGGTGACCGTGGCGCTGTGGATCGCCGGGGGTGTGGTGTCGGGTGGTGTGTTGTTGATGACAGTCCGGCTGCTGAAGTCCACTGCGTCGTTGCCGGCAGCGTCCTGCACCACGGCGCCGGATTCGGGTTTGGTGTAGCTGACGCTCACCGTCTCCACGCTGGTGACGGCGCGGCTGAGCGTGAGGGTGACGGTCTTGTCCGCTGCGCTCACCACGGCGCTGCGCACGGTAATGGCGGTGCCCGGGGTGGTGCTGACCGCAAAGCCCGCGTTGCCCGCGAGCGCTGCCGGGTCCAGGGTGTTGGTTTCGGTGTACGTGAGCACCAGCTGGTCGCCGTTGACCGTGGCGGTGTTGATCACCGGGGGCGTGGTGTCTGCTGGCGCGGGCGTGTTGTTGGTCACGGCCTGGTCACTGAAGCTCACTGCGTCGTTGCCGACTGCGTCCTGTATCACGGCGCCGGATGTGGGTTTGGTGTAGCTGACTTTCACCGTCTCAGCCTGGGTCACGGCGCGGCTCAGCGTGAGCGTGACGGTCTTGGCCGTTGCGTTCACCACGGCGCTGCGCACGGTAATGGCCGTGCCTGCGGTGTTGCTGACCGTAAAGCCTGCGTTGTCCGTCAGTGCGGCCCCGTCCAGGGTGGTTCCTTCGACGTACGTGAGCACCAACTGGTCGCCGTTGACCGTGGCGCTGCCGAGCGTGGGCGCGCTGAGCGTGGGCGGGACGGTGTCGATGGTAAACACCCCTTCGGAATGGAAGGTCCCTGAGCCCCGATTGCCGGCGGCATCTGTCACCTTGGCAAGGTCCAGGGAGACGTATTCACCGGTGCTCTCCACGTTCTTGTTCGCTATCAGGAAGGCGTAGTAGTGCTTGGGATTGTCGGGGTCCTGCGTCAATCCTTCGTCGGACTCGGTGGACCAGTAGGTATTCTTCGGAATGGTGCAGTCGGAGAGGCTGAAACTCGACGCCAGGGGCGCTTCGTTGAACTCGAAATGCACCCTGGTCGCCAGGAAATTCTCGACCGTATCGCCGGCCACAATGCGCAGAACGTATCCATTGCGGTCGGACGTGTGTCCCTGGGCCCAAATTTTGACGGAATTAACAGCCATGATGTTTCCTTTCAAGAAGGGGGTGATGTACGGATACGTATTTGGCGTGCTCACTGCGTGGAATTGACTCCACAGGACACCCGCCTAACAAAATGGCGCATATTTAAACACGGTCCGACGATGCATCTGTTGCCCCGGTGCCCTTCGCGCTCGGCCGCCTCGCGCAGGCGACCATGTGCCCACACCATGCCGGCGAATGCGGCGCCAACCCGGGAGCCCCTTCGGGTTCAAGCCGTCCGCCGGGGCGGACAGGCTTGGGCAGCCGCTGTCCAGGCCCCGCGCGGCACCGTCAGAACCAGAGGCCGCCCGCCGCGTCCGGCGCCTGGCCCACGATGGACAAGGCCATCTGCGCTGCGGCGCCGGGCGCGGTGATGCTGCCGTTGGCTTGGCCGTCGGCGTCGAACGCTCCGCCGTCGGTGATCGTGAAGTCCAGCCGCAGCCGC
>NZ_AFAL01000458.1 GCF_000193225.1 Verminephrobacter aporrectodeae subsp. tuberculatae At4
CCAGGGCCGCATCGTCGAGTGCGGCACACCGTCCGAGGTTTTCGAGCACCCGCGCAACGCATACACGCAGCGCCTCATCGCCGCGATTCCCGGCAGGCACTGGAGCCCGCCGACCACGCCCGATCCATGAGAGCACACCGCTCGCCCGCGCGCCGCGGGCGAGCGCAAACACACCTGGCGCTCGGCCCACGGGCGGCCCCATGCGCGGTGGCCGACACGCAAGCGTTGATCGCCGGTAAACGCCACGCCTACGCCCTGTGCCACTCGCTGGGCGCCTGAACCGGCCTGCTTCGGGAAGGTCGCATAGACGCTGGCGGCGCCTCGCGCCTCGCGCCTACTGCTCCGAGGTACTCCGCTTTGGCATTTGCAAGAACAGCAGATCACCGTCACCCAGCACGGGCCTGCTGCGTCCCGGCGAGGCCGGCGCTAAAACCCGCAGAAAAATAAGGTTTTAAAATCATATTTCGTATTTAAAAATGGCAATACATTTGTAATGCAATTGCTATTCATTGGAAAATTTCTATCGAATACCCCATGGAAAGTCATATAAATGTCGCTAAAGTTGCTATATGATCCTTCCAAAAAAAAGGCACTTTTTTTCTTCATCCGCAACCGGCTCAGGAGGTTCTGACATGTTCCGCACTCTCTTCAACACCCGCCGCACCGCCAAAAAGCAACGTGGCCAAGGCATGACCGAATACATCGTCATCGTGGCGCTCATCGGGGTCGCTGCCATCGCGGTCTATCAAGCTTTTGGCGAGACCATCCGAGCGCAAATGTCGGGCATCGCCAACGAGGTCGCGGGCCAATCCGCTCAGACTGCGATCACTGCAGCCGACGCCGCGGCCAAGAAGGCCGATACCGAGCGGAAAGTAAAGGGTCTTGACGCTTACAAGAACAAGTAAGCAACTACCCCATGCACTGCGTCGTCCAACAAGGCGGGCGGGGGGCCGCCCGGCAGCGCGGGCAGGCGCTGATCTACGGCATGTTTGTCGTGATCGGCGCCCTGGCTGCACTGTTCTTCCTGTTCAACACCGGCCAGCTTTCCCAGGAAAAAACCAAGCTGGTGAACACGGTCGATGCAGTGGCCTACAGCGCCGGCGTGATGCACGCGCGGGCGTTGAATTTCAGCGCCTACGGCAACCGCGCGCTGGTCGCCAACGAGGTGCTCGTGGCCCAGATGGTCAGTCTGTCATCGTGGGCGCAGTACGCGGAGACCCGCGTGCAGAACCTGCCAGGCCAATTCCCCGAATGCCTTGATTCAAGCGGCTATTCGCTGTTCTGGACTGGCGGGGCCAAATACGGTGCCAAGTATGGGCTCATGTGCTATGCCGTCGTGCAGTATCTGGGCCAATACATAGAAGATGTAGCCAAGGAGGTGCCGGACCTGACGGAGAAAGTGGTGAAGGCGGCGGAACTCAACAAGAAGGCGATACAGCAAGCCCACAACCTGCTGCATGCCCCGCTCTATTTGCAGAGCCTGCGCGCCGAGGTGATGCAGGACGTCGCCCGGGCCAACTACGCCAATGACGGCAGCGTGGAGGTAGAGCCCCTGGGTCCGGGCATGGCCTCGGCGCTGACCGACGACTGGGGCAGTTTCACGCGCAAGTACAGCGGCCAGGACCGCAAGCGCATGGCCGAACTGGCCAGCTATGCCGCACATACCGACGAATTCACGCGCAAGCGCAAATGGGATTCCTTTGCAGTAGCCCCGGCTTGCTTTACTTCCCGCAGCAGAGTGAGCCGAGGTGGAGGCACCGATCTGGTCAACTATGACGAGTGGATTGCGCAAGACACCGAGTCTTGGTGGGAGGTGCGATACCGCTTTTTTCGTTGCAAATACTGGGAAAATCCCATCGCCTACGGCGAGCAGCAGGCGCATCCCGAGGGCCAGGACCAGGACGATTCAGAGGCATCCCTGGGCGGCGCCCGAGACAACCCGGAGGCATCGAGCATGGCATCGTCCTCGCACTGGATGGGCTACAGCGGCATACCCAGCTACTACGATCTCAGCCAGCAGCAACTGGACAAGAGCGATCCCGCGCTGCAATTCAGTGTGCGCCTGGTCCGCGCACGCAGCGAACTGCGCACCTCCGACGGCAGGAGCGAGATAAGGACCCGCAGCGGCAGCCGCATCAACGCCTACGAAAGCCGGGTGGCCAACGAGGTAATGGCTGCAGTGGCCACCTCCGAGGTGTACTTCGAGCGCCCGATCGATCAGCACGAAAACCTCTACGGCAAAACCCTGAATCGCCCCCGCGAACTCGCCAGCCTGTTCAACCCCTATTGGCAGGTGCGCCTGGTTCATTCAGAAACCGACGTGCAGGCGCAGCAACTGCGCCAGGGAGCGCTCATCCCATGAATAACGCAGCCTTCCGGGGTACGCCGCCGCAGCAGGGCCAGGCGCTGGTCGAATTCCTCACCATTTCTGCGGCCGTCCTTGGCCTGTTCCTGCTGATGC
>NZ_AFAL01000457.1 GCF_000193225.1 Verminephrobacter aporrectodeae subsp. tuberculatae At4
CCGAGCCGACCAGCGCACGACCGGCTCTGCCGGGCCACGGCTGGCGTCTCCTCAGGCGCAGCCCCGGGGAGGATGCATCCACGTCGGCGCGGCCTGCGGCCCCGGACACCATGCAGCCAGCGTGCGCTGAAGCGCCCGAGAATCCATCCCCGCCCGGCGTGCCTCTTGTTCCGGGCGCCGGGCATGCGCGCTTCTACCAGCGCCTGCAGCGTCGCTACGCAGACGATCTGTCCCTGCTGCCCCCGGGCGCTCCGGTGCTGGCCACCATGGAACGGACCTACGAGGCCCTGCGCGCGCGCGGCTGCGACACGGCAAGCGCCCTGCGGGTGCTGCGCCAACTGGTCATGGAGCGCCTCATGCGCATCGACTGCGCGGCGCAGGCGCCGCTGTCCGAGATCACCCGCGCCATGACCGAACTCGCCGAACTGGCGCTCGACCACGCCTGCCGCCAAGCCCGGCAGGAGCTCGACGCGCGCCACGGCGCGCCGTGCGGGCCGCAGGGCCAGCCGGTCGCGCTGTGGATCGTCGGCATGGGCAAGCTCGGCGCGCGCGAGCTCAACGTCTCCAGCGACATCGACCTGATCTACGTCTACGAACAAGACGGCGAGACCGCCGGAACGGCCGACGGGCGCGGGCGCATCTCGAACCACGAGTACTTTGCGCGCGCCGTGAAAGCCATCTACGGCCTGATCGGCGAGAGCACCGAACATGGTTTCGTGTTTCGCGTGGATCTGGCGCTGCGGCCCAACGGCCAGTCGGGGCCGCCCGCGGTTTCCCTTTCTGCGCTGGAGGAATACCTGCAAGTGCAAGGCCGTGAATGGGAGCGCTTTGCCTGGCTCAAGAGCCGCGTCGTGGCCCCGCGCGCGAGCATCGCCAGCGCCGGGGTGCAGGCGCTGCGGGGCGTGGTGCTGCCCTTCGTGTTCCGGCGCTATCTGGACTACGGCGTGTTCGAGGCGCTGCGCGCGCTGCACCGCCAGATCCGCGAACACGCGGCGAAACGCAGCGCCGGGCACCCCGAGCGCGCGAACGATGTGAAGCTCTCGCGCGGCGGAATCCGTGAAATCGAATTCATCGTGCAACTGCTGCAGGTGGTGCGCGGCGGGCAGTTCCCGGAATTGCGTTGCCGCCCCACGCTCGACGCCTTGCAGCGCCTGGCCCGCGCAGCGCTGATGCCCCCGGAGACCGCCGACGCCCTGGCGCGGGCCTATGTGTTCCTGCGCCGCGTGGAACACCGCATCCAATATCTGGACGACCAGCAGACGCACGCGCTGCCCACGCGCGACGACGATCTGGCCTGGATCGCGCACACGCTGGACTACCCGGACTGCTGCGCGTTCCTGCACGCGCTCGACGCACACCGGGAACTGGTCGCGCAGGAGTTCGATACGCTGCTCGGCGGCCCGGGGAAAAAGCCCTGCCACGGCTGCTGTGCTGCCGGCGCGCCCCCCCCGTGCCGGAACTCGACGGCCTGCTGGAACAACTGCCGCCGGACCTGCGCGCACGCGTCGCCGAGTGCTGCCGCCACCCGCGCGTGACCGGGCTGCGCGACGAGGCGCGCGCGCGCCTGGTGCGCCTGGTGCAGCGCAGCGCGCAGTGGGTCGCCGAGGGGCGCGTCAGCGAAACGGCCGCCGTGCGCCTGATCGACTGGCTGGAGTCCTTGCTGCGCCGCGAAAGCTACCTGGCGCTGCTGCTCGAGCGCCCCGCGGTGCACGCGCAGTTGCTGCAGTTGCTGGGCGCGGCCCGGTGGCCTGCGCGCTACCTGCTGCAGCATCCGGGCGTGATCGACGAACTCGCGGGCGACGCGCTGCTCGCCGAACGCTTCGTGGCCGCCGACTTCGAGCGCGAACTCGCGCTGCGCCTGACCGCGCTGCGCGCCACCGGCGAGGACGACGACGAGAACCTGCTGAACCTGCTGCGCCGTGCCCAGCACGCCGAAATCTTCCGCACGCTGGCGCGCGACCTGGGGCGCTGCCTCACCGTGGAGCAGGTGGCGGACGACCTCTCCGCGCTCGCCGACAGCGTGCTGCGCGTCACCACGCAATGGTGCTGGAGCCGCCTCAGGGCGCGCCACCGCGAGCACCCGCAATTTGCCATCATCGGCTACGGCAAGCTCGGCGGCAAAGAGCTT
>NZ_AFAL01000456.1 GCF_000193225.1 Verminephrobacter aporrectodeae subsp. tuberculatae At4
CCCGCAAGCGCCCTGGCAGGCGACGCTCATCGGGCGCGCGGAAATCTGGCCCCTGCACCAGCGCGTGGCGGAAGTCGGAGGCCATCTGCGCAGCGGTCTGGAAGACACTTTCTACCTGCCGGACGGCAGCAAGGTGGCGTCCAACGGCCCGCTGATCGAGCAATTGGCGCAATGCGCACGGGCTGCGGGCCGCGAGGTCGCGAGCGTGTCGGAAGCACGCGCCATGCTGGGTCTGGCAGCTGCGCTGGCATAACGCAGCGAACTGGGCGAGGGGGGCTCCGCGTTCGGACCCCAGGCCCGTCAGCGCGTCTCAGCCCCGCTGAAACACCGCCATGCTCTCGACGTGGGCCGTGTGCGGAAACATGTTCACCATGCCCGCCGCGACGCAGCGGTAGCCCGCCAGATGCACCAGCAGCCCCGCGTCGCGCGCCAGCGTGGCGGGGTTGCAGCTCACGTAGACGATGCGCCCGGGCGGCGTCCAGCCCTCGGCGCCAGCGGGCAGCGGCGCTGCGCCTTCGGCGCCGATGCGCGACTGCTCGATGTCGGCCAGCGCCCTGACCAGGGCCAAAGCGCCCTCGCGCGGCGGGTCCAGCAGCCATTTGTCGGCTGCGCCGTCGGCTATCAGCGTTGCGGGGGTCATCTCGAACAGGTTGCGCGCAACGAAGCGCGTCGCCGCCAAGGCCCTGCGGTTCTGCGCTGCGCCCCGATTCAGGGCGTAGTTTTCGTGGCAGCGGGCCACCAGCGCCGCGCTGCCCTCGACGCCCAGCACCTCGCGCGCCTGCGTTGCCAGCGGCAGCGTGAAGTTGCCCAGGCCGCAGAACCAATCGATCACGCGCTCGTGCGCCTGCACGTCCAGCAGCCGCAGCGCGCGCGCGACCAGCACCCGGTTGATGTGCGGGTTCACCTGCGTGAAGTCCGTCGGCCTGAACGGCATGCTGATGCCGAAGTCGGGCAGGGCATACGCGAGCGGCTCGCCGTCCGCGTCGAGGGGCTGCACGGTGTCGGGGCCCTTGGGCTGCAACCACCATTGCACGCCGTGCCCGGCCGCAAAGGCGCGCAGCCGGCCCATGTCGTCCGCGCTCAGCGGCGCCAGATGGCGCAGCACCAGCGCCGTCACCCGGTCACCGCAGGCGAGTTCGATCTGCGGACAGGTGTCGCGGGCGTCCAGCGCAGCGATCAGTGCACGCAGCGGCATCAGCAGGGCATCCACATGCGGCGGCAGCACGGGGCAATGCGCCATGTCGGCCACGTAGTGGCTCTTGCGCTCATGAAAGCCCACCAGCACCGTGCCCTTCTTGAACACATGGCGCACGGACAAGCGCGCGCGGTAGCGGTAGCCCCAGGCCGGGCCTTCGATGGGGCGCAGCAGCATCTCTGCCCGGACCTTGCCCAGGTGCCAGAGGTTGTCTTCCAGCACCCGCTGCTTGACGGCCACCTGGGCGCCCATGTGCAGATGCTGCATCTTGCAGCCGCCGCAGGCCCCGGTATGCAGGCCAAAGTGCGGGCAGCCGGGGCGCACGCGCTGCGACGATTCGCGGTGGATCGCAATCAGGCCAGCCTGCTCCCAGTGGTTCTTCTTGCGCAGGGGGTACGTGCTGACCAACTCGGACGGCAGGGCACCATCAATGAATACGACCTTGCCGTCGGGCCTGCGGGCCACGCCTTGGGCGTCGAGGTCCATGGACTCCACCCGCAGCCAGCCCTCGGGCAATGCATCCGCTTGCGCTGCGCCGTCCTGTGCGCAGAGTTCCACCGTGGGGAATGGCGCCGCGCTCATCCTCCGGTTCCCTGCGGTCCGGGAGCGCAACCGCCTTGGCCACGGCAGCCGCGCTGTGTGGGCTGCGTGCGTGCAGGGCGCATGTGCGCCGTCGCCGGCTCCGGGAGGGCAGCCAGGGGCAGTTTGTTCATGGTGCTTGTGCAGTTGTGATCGTCGGGCGAGAAAACCAGGGCCGCGCCCGGGGCCACGCGGGGCAAGGTCTCGTGCAGCGGGCGGGACATATCGACCGGCGGCTCGGACGCGCGGTACACGACCTCCTTGTCGGGGCCGTACACCACGTAGCACGAGGCGATGGCCAGCGGGCCGAAAAGGGCCGCTGCCAGGACCGCGGCAGCGCAGGGGAGGGCGGGCATGGTGTCGTTCCTGAAGCGCATGTTTCTGCCGGGGATTATGCAGGGGCCATCCCGGCGGCTGCGGGAACGCGCGCTCAGCCTTGCAGCGCGGCGATGCGCTCCTCGATGGGAGGATGGGTGCTGAACAGCTGGCCGATACCGCCGGCAATGCCCATGGCGGCGAGGCTCTTGGGCAGTTCCGCGGGATGCACGCCCCCAGGCGGGCCAGGGCGTTGATCATGGGCTGGCGGCGGCCCATGAGTTGGGCGGCGCCTGCGTCCGCGCGGAACTCGCGCTGGCGGCTGAACCAGGCCACGATCATGGCGGCGATGAAACCCAAAATGATGTCGAGCACGATGGTCGTCACGTAGTAACCGATGCCGGGGCCCGAACTGTTTTCATTGCCCCTGCGCAGAAAGCTGTCTATCGCGTAGCTGATGACGCGCGACAGGAACACCACGAAGGTGTTCATCACGCCCTGGATCAGCGCCATGGTGACCATGTCGCCATTGGCCACGTGGGCGATTTCGTGGCCGATCACGGCCTCGACTTCGTCGCGTGTCATTGCCTGCAGCAGGCCGGTGGACACCGCCACCAGCGCCGAGTTCTTGAACGCTCCGGTGGCGAAGGCGTTGGGTTCGCCTTCGAAGATTCCGACTTCGGGCATGCCGATTCCGGCCTGGCCGGCAAACTTGTGCACGGTCTCGACGATCCAGCGTTCGTCGGGCGACCCCGAGCCGTCGATCAGGCGCACGCCCGCGCTCCACTTGGCGATGGGCTTGCTGATGAGCAACGAGATGAACGCGCCGCCAAAGCCTATCAGCAGCGCGTAGACCAGCAACGCGCCCAGGTTCAGACCGTTCGCCGTGAGGTAGCGGTTCACGCCCAGCAGGCTCGCGACCACCCCGAGCACGGTGACGATGGCCAGATTGGTCAGCACAAATAGCAGGATCCGTTTCATGGGTTCTCCGTGGGGTAAGACAAGGAAATGGCTGTTCGTCCATCCAGATGGGGCCCTGGCGCCGCGCTTCAAGCGGCTCGGGCGCGGCCCCCGATTGTCCAGCTTCCGGCGCTGCGGCTATCCGCGGGTCTTGCGCGCGCCCGGCAGGGGCCCCGCAGCCCTTGGATGGTGGCGGGCCGCTTGGGCGCCGATGGCCGTTTTCAGGCCTCGTCCGGGGCGTCGAGCCCGAGTTCCTGAATTTTGCGTGTGATGGTGTTGCGCCCGATTCCCAGCCGCTGCGCGGCCTCCATGCGGCGGCCATGGGTGGCTGTCAGCGCGGTGCGGATCAGGCGCGACTCGAAGCGCCGCGTGAGCGC
>NZ_AFAL01000455.1 GCF_000193225.1 Verminephrobacter aporrectodeae subsp. tuberculatae At4
CCATGCGCAGGCCACGGAAATTACCCGCAGCGCCCGGGGCAAGGTGGACGGCGCCATCGTCCACGCCGACGGGCGCGAGATCCGCGCGCGCGCCGGCGTGGTGATCATGGCCACCGGCGTGTGGCTGCGCGACTGGACCGGGCGCCGCAAGAACGCCGAGCAGTCGCTGCACATCCGCCCGGCCAAGGGCGTGCACATCGCCATTCCATGGATCAAGATCCGCAACGACTGCACGATCACGATCCCCGTGCCGGGCCGCAGCCGGCGCGCGACCATTACGCGCTGGGGCGACGTGTCCTACCTCGGAACGACGGACGAGGACTACACGGGCGACCTGGACAACGTGCTGTGCACCCGGCAGGAGCTCGACTTTCTGCTCGAAGGCGCGCGCTCTGCGCTGAAGACGGACCTGCAAGCGCAGGACGTGGTCGGCAGCATCGCCGGCTGCCGCCCGCTGGTGGCGCCGCCCGGCGGCAGGACGCAGGAGATCCGCCGCAACCACGAGATCCACACCGCCGACGATGGCCTGGTGAGCATCGTCGGCGGCAAGCTGACCACCGCGCGCCATATGGCGGAGCAGACCATCGACGCGGCGCAAAAGGTGATTGGACGCCGCGGCAGCTGCCGGACCCGATCCGCGTACCTGCTCGGGGCCGGGGGCTACGACGCGCAGGCCATCGTCGCATCGGGCGGGATGTCCGCGCACCTGGGCGAGCGCTATGGCACCGAGGCGCGCTTCGTCGGCGACATCCTTCAGGCCGACGCCGCGCTCGCGCGGCCCATCGTCGAGGGCCTGCCCTATACCGAGGCCGAAGTCGTCTACGCCGTGCGCCACGAACTGGCGGCCACCGTGGACGACGTGCTCTCGCGCCGCATCCGCGCACGCCTCATGGCACGCGACGCGTCCGGGCGCGCCGCGCACCGCGTGGGCCAGATTCTCCAGACCGAACTCCGGCTGCCGGAGGCGGTCGTCACCCGGCAGGTCAGCGACTACCTGGCCGCCATCGCCCTCGAAAAATCCGTTCTCATGGGAGACAGCACATGATCAGCAAGCAGGCCATCCAGCGCGGCTACAACCGCGGCAACTACGTCGTCGGCGCGCATACCCCGCCGGGCTATGCGGCGGGCATCCGGGAGGCGCCCGACATCCCGGGCCTGCAGCGCGATGCGCTGGCCATCAGCACGGCCGACCTGGACGCCCTGCGCCAAGTAGCCGACGAGGTCCTGACCGCCACCGGCGACGTGGTCCGGTGGACCCGCGACTGGTGGGCCGGCTCGATGATGACCGAGACGGGCGGCAAGCCGGCCACGCCGCGCGGCGCCATCGTGCGCGTGTCCACGTCCGATCAGGTGCAGGCCGTGATGCGCATCGCCAGCGCCAGCGCGACGCCGGTGACGGTCTCCGCAGGCCGCAGCAACGTCACCGGCGCCGCCCTGCCGGTGCGCGGGGGCATCGTGCTGGACGTCTGCGGACTGAACAAGCTGCTGGGCTTCGACGCGGCAAGCCAGATCGTCGAGGTCGAGGCCGGCATGTTCGGCGACCTCTTCGAGCAAGCCATCCAGCAGAACTACGGCATGACCCTGGGCCATTGGCCCTCGTCCTACGCCATCAGCACCATCGGGGGCTGGGTGGCGTGCCGCGGCGCCGGGCAGCTCTCCACACGCTACGGCAAGATCGAAGACATGGTGTTCGGCATGGACGTGGTGCTCGCCGACGGCCGCCTGGTCACCGTAGGCGGCTACTCGCGCGCGGCGCTGGGCCCGGACCTGCAACAACTTTTCATCGGTTCGGAGGGGACGCTGGGCGTGATCG
>NZ_AFAL01000454.1 GCF_000193225.1 Verminephrobacter aporrectodeae subsp. tuberculatae At4
CGTCGTTTCGCGTGGAAACCAGCACGCACATATGGAAACCAATCATGCACAATAGCTGTGGGTGGCTGCTGGCGGGTAGCTTGCCTTGGACCTGTCCGCGGGTCCACCGGGTGGGTGTTGAGCATGGGAGTGTCTGGTGTCGAGTGCAGTGTGGGTGCGCGAAATTTGCACAAAATATAACCCAATTTACTTTTGACTGCTTGTTCACTATGCTGCGGTTCTGAAGGGACGGTTTCAGGCCCCCCAGCGAGGGTGGATTGATCTTCAGGAAATGGGGCTCGCCCTGGATGGGACGCGGCGCACGGTGATCGTGCACATCGAGCCATGCATGCATTGCGCAATTTCTGGCCGCGCGCGCGGTGATGCAGTTCGCCCCCGGTCAGGACGAGGGGGCGCGTTCCACGTGCATCGGCCGCGCGTGCTCGGACGCTCTGGCTATCCGCGCCGCCGCCAGACCCATGGCTACATGGAAGTCAGAACTGGGCTGCCAAGCCCCAGTCGGCGTCAAACAGGACCATGCGGGCGGGCATTGCGGGGCGCAGCTGGCCCACTGCGTGCGCCAGGCCCATGAGCTGCGCCGGGTTGTGCGTGGCCATGCGCAGCGCCTGTGCGGGATCGATCCCGACCCGGGTGATCAGCCCTTGCACGGAACTGGCCAGGTCGATGTGGGCACCGGCCAGGGAGCCGGCCTGGTTCACGAGCCTGCCCTGCACCACGCGGATGGTTTCGCCATACAGATCGAACTGCGGGGGGCCGTGGGTGGTGGCCATGGCGTCGGACACCAGCACCATGCGGTCTGCCACGGGCCGGGAACGGATTGCCACGCGCAGCACGGCGTCGGCCACGTGGTGGCCGTCGGCGATCACGCCGCACCAGGCGGGGCTGTCGAGCGCAGCGCCGACCACGCCGGGCTCGCGCGCGCCCATCGGCGCCATGCCGTTGAACAAGTGGGTGAAGCAGCTGGCTCCCTCGGCCAAGGCGCTGTGGACCTGCGCCGCGTTGGCCGCGGTATGGCCCAGGGACACGGTGACCCCCATGGCGCAGAGCCGGGCAATGCTGCCCCGGGCTTGCTGCTCGGGCGCCAGCGTGAGCAGTACCGGAATCTGCTTGGCGCGCAAGCGTGCGAGCAGGTTCAGCGTGGCGTCGTCGAGCGGGCGGATGTGCTGCTCCAGATGCGCGCCGCGTCGCTGCACGCTGATGTGGGGGCCCTCGAAATGCACCCCCACCACCCCCTGGCTGCCATGCACGGCCTCTATGGCCCGCGCGGCCTGCGCCATGCGCGGCGCGCTGTCGGTGATGAAGGTCGGCAGCCAGGCCGTCGTGCCGGCGCGCGCCAGGGCCGCGCCGATGTGGCGCAGGGTGTCGGCGTCGGGCGTGTTGTTGAACATGCGCCCGGCTCCGCCGTTCACCTGGATGTCGAACAGACCCGGCGCCAGCGTGCCCTGCCCTCGCCACACGGGCAGGCCCTGGTTGACCGGGTCATCGACCGCCCCCACGGCTGCAATGCGCCCATGCACCACCGTTACAGCCTGCTCCGGCCGCAGCACGTGGCCGTCGAACACCTGCTGCGCATGCAGGCACCAGGCCGCCGTGCGGCGCCAGTCAAAGTCAGGGGCCTGGGACGGCATGGGCTGCGTCCTGCACCAGAGCCTGCGCCCAGTCAAACCCGTGGCGCTCGAACGGGCCCGGCGCCAGCGTGCCCTGCCCTCGCCGCCACACGGGCAGGCCCTGGGTGATCGGGTCCTGGGCCTGCTCCGGCCGCAGCGCGTGGCCGTCGAACACCTGCTGCGCATGCAGGCACCAAGCCGCCGTGCGGCGCCCGTCGAACTCAGGGGCCTGGGGCATGGGCGGCATCCTGCACCAACCAATAGGGCTGCAAGGCGGCTTGCACCTGCGCCAGCACCAGGGCCTGCGCCCAGTCAAAACCGTGGCCTTGCAGCGTTTGCGCGAGCGCCTGC
>NZ_AFAL01000453.1 GCF_000193225.1 Verminephrobacter aporrectodeae subsp. tuberculatae At4
CCGTGGCGCCGGTGTGCGGCATACCGGCGCAAACGCTGCGCGAGGTGGCGCGGGCGTTTGCGCGCGCAAGGAGCGCGATGATCCTCTGGGGAATGGGCGTGAGCCAGCACGTGCACGGCACCGACAACGCACGCTGCCTGATCGCGCTGTGCGCCATCACCGGCCAGATCGGCAAGCCCGGATCGGGCCTGCACCCGCTGCGCGGGCAAAACAACGTGCAGGGCGCGAGCGACGCCGGGCTGATCCCCATGATGTTCCCCAACTACCAGCGCGTGGACGACCCCGAGGCGCGCGCCTGGTTCGAGAACTTCTGGGGCCTGCACCCGGCGCCCGCAGGCGGGGGACGGCCCGGCGCGCTCGACGCGACCCCGGGCTACACCGTGGTGGAAATCATGCACAAGGCGCTGGCGCCCGAGAGCGACCCGCACAAGGTGCGCGGCATGTACATCATGGGCGAGAACCCGGCCATGAGCGACCCCGACCTGAACCACGCACGCCATGCGCTCGCCAGCCTGGAGCATCTGGTGGTGCAGGACATCTTCCTGACCGAAACCGCCTGGCTCGCCGACGTGGTGCTGCCCGCCAGCGCCTGGCCCGAAAAGACCGGCACCGCGAGCAATACCGACCGCATGGTGCAGCTGGGCCGGCGCGCGCTGAACGCGCCGGGCGACGCGCGGCCCGACCTGTGGATCATCCAGCAGATCGCGCAGCGCATGGGCCTGGACTGGCGCTACGAAGGCGAGGAATCGGGCGTCGCCGCGGTCTACGAGGAAATGCGCCAGGCCATGCACGCGAGCATTGGCGGCATCAGCTGGGAGCGGCTGGTGCGCGCTTCGAGCGTGACCTACCCCTGCCACAGCGCGGACGACCCGGGCCAGCCCATCGTCTTCACCGAGCGCTTTCCCACACCCACGGGGCGCCTGAAGCTGGTTCCCGCGCAGATCATCCCTGCGGCCGAGCAGCCCGACGCCGAATACCCGCTGGTGCTGATCACCGGGCGGCAGCTCGAGCACTGGCACACCGGCAGCATGACGCGGCGCAGCAGCGTGCTGGACGCGATCGAACCCATGGCCACCGCGTCCGTGCACGGCGACGAACTCCGGTGCAGGGGCCTGCAGCCGGGCGCGCTGGTGCGTATCCGCTCGCGGCGCGGCGGGGTGCAGTTGCGCCTGCGGCGCGACGACGGCACGCCGCACGGCACGGTGTTCATGCCCTTCGCCTACGGGGAGGCGGCGGCCAACCTATTGACCCACGCGGCGCTCGACCCGTTCGGCAAGATACCGGAGTTCAAATACTGCGCGGTGGCGATCGAACAGCTGGACGCCGCCCCCTCCAGGAGCCTGTCCCCATGATGAAAACCCCTTGCACCGCTGCGGCCTCGGCCCTCATCGTCGCCAGTTGGACCGCGTGCGTGCTGCTCACGGGATGCAGCCATGCGCAGACCCCCGCAGCGCCTGCGAGTGCCAGCGCAGCACCGGCCCCGCAGGGTCTGTGCAACGCAGGGCCGGCGCAGTTCGTGCTGGGCAAAAGCAGCACGGAGTCGGTGGTCGAGTCCGCACGGCTGCGTTCCGGCGCGCACAAGGCGCGCATCCTGCGGCCCGGACAGCGCATCACCAAGGAGTTCGATACGCAGCGGCTGAACCTCGAGGTGGACGACGGCGGCCGCATCATCGCCGTGGACTGCGGCTGAGAAGCTGCCGCAGCGCAGGCTGGAATCAGTCCGGCAGAAACAGCGCCTGCAGGTCGTTCAGAAAGTCAAAGCCCCGCTGCGTGGGGCGCACGCGCAGCATGTCGCGCTCGATCAGGCCCCGGCGCTCGGCGGCCTCCAGACCCTTGGCCAGGCAGCTCGGCGGCAGGCCGGTTCGGGCGCTGAAGTCCTGCAACGCAAAGCCTTCGCGCAGGCGCAGCGCGTTGAGCATGAACTCGAACGGCAGGTCGGCGCGGCGCACGTCGTGCTCCTGCGCGAGCGCACGCCCGGCCAGGGCACCGTCCATGTAGCGGCGCGGCTCGCGCAGTCGCACCTGGCGCAGCACCCGGTGGGCAAAGCTGAGCTTGCTGTGCGCGCCCGCGCCGATACCCAGGTAGTCGCCAAAGCGCCAGTAGTTGGTGTTGTGCGAACACTGCTGGCCCGCCCGGGCGTAGGCCGAGACCTCGTAGCGCGCCAGCCCGGCGTGCCCGGTCATCTCCGTGATGCGGTCGAGCATGGCGTAGGCCTGGTCGTCGCCGGGGAGGGCCGGGGGATGCTTGGCGAACCAGGTGTTCGGCTCGATGCTCAGGTGGTAGACGGAGAGATGCGGCGGATCGAGCGCAAGCGCCGTCTGCACGTCCTGCTCGAGTTCCTGCGGGGTCTGGCCCGGCAGCGCGTACATGAGGTCGAGGTTGAAGCAGTCGAAGGCCTGCGCCGCCTCCTGCACCGCCGCCAGGGCCTGGGCGCCGTCGTGCACCCGGCCCAGGGCCTGGAGGTGCCGGTCGTTGAAGCTCTGGACCCCCACCGACAGGCGCGTCACGCCCGCCGTGCGAAAGGCCCGAAAGCGTTCTTTCTCGAACGTTCCGGGATTCGCCTCGAGCGTGATCTCGCAGTCCGGCGCGAGCAGCAAGCGCGCGCGGACGCCGCCGATCAGCCGGTCGATGCTCCGGGGTGAGAACAGGCTGGGCGTGCCCCCGCCGATGAAGACGCTGTGCACCATGCGCCCCCAGACGAGCGGCAACGCCGCCTCCAGGTCGGCGAACAGCGCATCGGTGTAGCGCTGCTCGGGCAGATCCCCGGCGCTCCCCGCGTGCCAGGCGTGCGAGTTGAAGTCACAGTAGGGGCATTTCCTGAGGCACCAGGGCAGATGCAGGTACAGCGACAGCGGCGGCAGGCTGGACAGTTGCAGCGTGCCCGCACGCAGATAGTGCTGGATGTCGTGCGCGGGGGCAGCCGGGGCCGGAGCCGGAGCCGCGATGGGAATGCGCGCCATGGATCGACGGGGAGCGCGCGTCACGGCCCGACACCGGGGTCCTGCAGCCAGCGCTCGCGCAGCAGCGCCAGCATCTGCCGCGCGGCGTGGCCCCGGTGGCTGTGGGCGTTTTTTACTTCGGCAGGCAATTCGGCAAAGGTTTTGCCGAATTGCGGCAGGAGCATCACCGGATCGAAGCCGAAACCGCCGTCGCCGCGCGGCCCGCGCGTGATCTCCCCGGCCACGCGGCCCACGGCGATCAGGGGTTCGGGGTCTTCGGGGTGGCGCACGGCGACCAGCGTGCTGACCATGGCGGCACGCCGGTCGTCGATTCCCTGGAGTTGCTCGAGCAAGGCGCGCACGTTCGCGGCGTCGCCCTTTTCGTAGCCGAACTGCGTCGCGTAGTCGGCGGTGCCGACACCGGGCAACCCGCGAAACGCGTCCACGCACAGGCCCGCGTCGTCGGCCAGCGCGGGCAGGCCGGTGTGCGCAGCGGCGTAGCGCGCCTTGGCCAGCGCGTTTTCGACGAAGGTGCAAAAAGGCTCGTCGGCCTGGCCCACGCCCAAGTCGGCCTGGCACAGCAGTGCCACGCCCAGGGGCGCGAGCAGGGCTTGCAGTTCGGCCAGCTTGCCGCGGTTGTTGGACGCGAGAACGATCCTCATGGGGTCCGGAACGCCGGGTTTCGTCAACGCCGGCCCCCCTGACTCAGCGCCGCGACGAACGCATCGGAGTCAAAACCGTCCTCATGTGCTGGCCCTTCACGATCAGGTAGGGCACGCCGCCGACGTCGCCCAGGCTCTGGAATTGCTGCAAGCAGCTGGCGTTCTTTTCTATGTCGCACTCCTGGTACTTGAAGCCGTATTGATTCATCCACCCCTTGGCCGCCTTGCAATAGGGACACCAGTCGGTCGAGTAAAGAATCACGTCCGACGCCTGCCCGCTGGCGGCCAGAGCCACCAGTTGCTCCTGCGTCAGGCCGCTGCTGAAAATCGACGGGACGTTCAACCCCCCGCGCTTGCTCCCCGCCTGGTATCCGACGTACAGCGCCCAAGCCACGAACAAGGCGGTAAAAAATTTCCCCCATGGGAAGCCCGCATTCCTGACGACCGGCGCCGCCCGGGGACGCTTTCTTGGCGGGGGGGCTGCCGGAGCCTCTTCGTACGCTTTGGCGTAGGCAACTCCGCAAGCCGGACATTGCCACTCCGGGCCTGGCGTGTTTTCCAGGCGAACGGCGCGGCATTTGGGGCAAATGGTCGGCATGCGGGACTTTGCTTAGGGGGCCGGATGCACCATTTTTCAGGCCGCGGCGGGGCGGTGCGGAATCACTCCTTGCGCGCACCGGAACGGCGAATGGCTTCGTTGATCTCGGCGATGGAGCGCTCGACCACCGCGTCGTCCGGATCGTCCGGGTCGTCCAGGCATGCGTCGGATGGGTCGGCCTGTATGGTGGAGATGAACATGTCCTCGCTGGCGCCGCCGGTCGGGAGCTGCATCGGCTCCACGGCGTCGGGCGCATCCCACTCGAGCGCCACCACCGAGACGTTGTCGCTGTTGCTGCCCGCCCTCTGCAGCGCCATCTCGACGAGCTCCGGCACTGCGTGCGACACCATGCCGCGTGCCAGCTGCCGGGTAATGTCTTCGTCGCCGAGCGCGCCCCACAGGCCGTCGGAGCACAGCAGCATGCGGTCGCCCGACTGCAGTTGCATCGGGCCGGCGACATCGTAGATGGGGGTGAAAGGGGCGCCCAGGCAGGTGAACAGCACGTTGCGGTTGATGTTCCCGAATTCGTAGCGCGGCACCGTCTTGCGCAACTCCATGTAGGAGTGGTCGCGCGTGCGGGTCAGCAAGGCGCCATCGCGCACGATGTACAGACGCGAATCCCCGCAATGGATCCAGGTCGCACTGCCCGCCTGCAGCACGGCGGCCACCAGCGTGGTGCGCGGCGTATCGTTCATGCCCCTGCCCATCGCATGGCTCAGGATCTGCTGGTGCGTCGCGAACAGGGCGCTCGCGAGGAACTCCGGCACATCATCGAGCAGCGGCTTCGCCTGGCTCTGGAACAGCGCAGAAATGGTCTGCACCGCAATCTGCGCAGCGACTTCGCCGTCGGGGTGCCCCCCCATGCCATCGGCCACCAGAAACAGGCCCGATTCGCGCGTGTAGCAATAGCCCATGCGGTCCTCGTTCTTCTCGCGGCCGCCGCGGCGGCTGAGCTGGGACACGGAGAACTTCATTTCTGCCTGGCCCCGGCGCCGCTGGCGCCACCCGCTTTTTGCACGGGTTTCTTGGTGTCGCCCATGGTGTTCAGTTGCAGGCGTATCTTCTCGGCCACCGTCAGCTTGGTGTAGTGCCGCTCGCCCTCCCGGCTGAGCTCCTTTTGCAGCGTAAACACCGACTGCGGGCGCGAGAGCGGGTCCAGCGCCATGCACCATTCGACCATTTCGATGAGGTTGTCGGAGTACACCCCGCGCAGCTTGATGAGCGCGAGCGAGAGCCGGTCTTTCTCGATCCGCTGGGGCGCGTCGTTCGGAGGAAACCCCTGCATGCACGCGTAGATGCAGGCGCCGATGGCGTAGATGTCGGTCCAGGGCCCCATCTGCGAATCGCGCCGGTACATCTCGGGCGCAGCAAAGCCGGGGGTGTACATCGGGCGGATGAAATTTCCCTCCTTGGACAGCACCTCGCGCGCGGCGCCGAAGTCGATCATCACCGCCCGGTTGTCGTCGGTGATGAAGATGTTTGCGGGCTTGATGTCCAGGTGCAGCATCTTGTGCTGGTGCACGATGCGCAGACCGCGCAACACCTCGTCGAACAAGGAACGGATGGTGGACTCGCGGAAGACTTTCGGGGTCTTCATGTCCCGCGCGGTGACGATGAAGTCCTGCAGGGTCGCGCCCTCCAGATAATTCATCACCATATAGACTGTTTCGTTCTCGTGGAAGAAATTCAGCACGCTCACCACGGAGGCGTGCGAGATCTGCGCCAGCGAGCGCCCCTCTTCAAAAAAGCTCTTCAGCCCCAGGCGGTACAGGGAGGTTTTTTCGGGGGCCACTTGGGGCAGCAGTTCTCCGGTCGCGCGCGTCGCCAGCGCGGAGGGGAGGTATTCCTTGATCGCAACCTGCTGGCCCTCGGCGTTCAGCGCCAGGTAGACCACGCCAAAGCCGCCGGCGGACAGCCGGCGCACCACGCGATAACCACCCAGTGCGGTATCGGGTGGCAAGGAAGCCGGTTTGTTTTTCGCTGTCATGGTCTGTGGGGATGGCGCGGGGGGCTTGGCGGAACCCGGATAATCACTGCAAGAGCAACCATCGAAAGTACCATGCCAGTCTACAGCATGACCGGATACGCGAGTGCACAAAATGCTGCCTCCGGCACGGGCGCGAGCGCCGAAGAAACCGCCGCCCACGCCCCCCGGCCGCACAGGCTGGGGCTGGAAATCCGCTCGGTCAACAGCCGCTTTCTGGACATCTCGTTTCGCCTGCCCGACGAGCTGCGCGCCCTCGAGCCTGCGCTGCGCAGCCTGCTCACGGCGCGCCTGCGGCGCGGCAAGGTGGAACTGCGCGCGGCACTGGGCAACGAGGGCAGCAGCCCCTTGCAGGACCCGCCCGCAAAGCTGCTGCAACGGCTCAGCTTCCTGCAGGACTGCGTGCGCGCCTGGCTGCCCGACGCCGCTCCCCTGACCGTGGCCGACACCCTGCGCCTGTGCGCCAACGCGCAGGCAGGCGCCGA
This sequence comes from Verminephrobacter aporrectodeae subsp. tuberculatae At4, assembly GCF_000193225.1. Lineage (GTDB taxonomy): Bacteria > Pseudomonadota > Gammaproteobacteria > Burkholderiales > Burkholderiaceae_C > Acidovorax > Acidovorax aporrectodeae. The sequence goes on from NZ_AFAL01000453.1 coordinate 6,669, forward strand.
GGACTGGAGCGCGGCCGTTCCCGCTCTGGCCGAGCAGGCCCTGGACGCCCTCCTGTCCGCCCGCGAACGCGAAGGCACGCGCCTGGCGGCCATGCTGCTGGAGCGGGTCCGGCAACTGCGCGCCCTGGCACGGCAGGCCGTGCCCATGCTGCCCTCGCTGGTGGAGCAGCAGCGCCAGCGCTTCCTGGAACGCTGGCAGGAGGCCATGGCGCTGACGGGCGACGCCGTCCTGTCCGAGACGGCACGCGAGCGCGCGCTGGCAGACGCCACCGCCTACGCGCTGCGCATCGACGTGGCCGAGGAAATCACCCGGCTCGATTCGCACCTCGACGAAACCGAGCGCCTGCTCAAAAAGGGCGGCGAAGTGGGCAAGCGCCTGGACTTCCTGATCCAGGAGTTGCACCGTGAAGCCAACACCCTGGGCGCAAAATCCGCCGCACTGGAACTCACCCGCGTCAGCCTGGACATGAAGGTACTCATCGAGCAGATGCGCGAGCAGGTGCAGAACATCGAGTAGGGTTTCAGGGTCACCCCTTTCAAGGTCTTGGAAACCGATTCCGCTCAGCCCAGTCCGCGCGTCAAAGGCGAGCCCTCACCCGGCCCGCAGGATCTTTCCCGGGTTCATCAATCCCTGCGGGTCGAACGCCGCCTTCACCGCCCGCATCATTTGCAGCTCAATGGGCGCCTTGAAGCGCTCCAGCCGCTCCACGTGCATCCTGCCGATGCCGTGTTCGGCGCTGATGCTGCCGTCCAGTTCCACGCTCGCCTCGTGCACGATCAGATTCACCCGTGCGGCGGCCGCCTCGCACTGCTCGGGCGTGGTGTAGAGCGCGCGCGAGAGCACCGCGATGACGTGGATGTTGCCGTCCCCGATATGCCCGGCATGGCATACGCTGGCGCCTTCCACCTGTTGCTCGATGCGCCCGGTCACAAGCGGGATGAACTGCGCCAGCCTGGAAATCGGCACCGACGTATCGTTGGAGACCGTGAAGCCCGCGCGCTTGTTGGATTCGGAGATGTTGTGTCGGAGCGCCCAGATGCGATCGGCCTTGGCCCCGTCGCTAGCCACCACGGCATCGAGCACCAAGCCGCGCTCAAGGGCCGCCTCCAGCTTCCGCTCCAGCTCCGCACCCGCGTCCCATTGCGGCGAGCTGTCGGCGAGCTCCATCAGCACGTAGAACGGCGCCTCCAGCGCCATCGGCGATTGCAGGCCATGCCCGTGTTCAAGGACGATTTCGATCTGCCTGTGCGACAGAATCTCGAAGGCTTCGATGCGATTGCCCACCTGCCCCTGCATGAAGCGCAGCAGATCCACGGCCTGCTGTACTCCCGACAGCGCCATCATGGCCGTGGCGCAGACCGATAGGCGCGGAAACAGCTTGAGCACCGCAGCCGTCACCACGCCCAGCGTGCCTTCGGCGCCGATGAACAGTTGTTTCAGGTCATAGCCCGCGTTGTCCTTGCGTAAAGCGCGCAACCCGTCCCACACGCTGCCGTCGGGCAGCACCGCCTCAACGCCAAGCACCAGCTCGCGCATGCTGCCGTAGCGCAGCACGCCGGTACCCCCCGCATTCGTGGACACCAGCCCACCGATTTCGCAACTGCCCACGCTGCCCAGCAACAGCGGAAACTGGCGCTCTTGGGCGTCGGCGGCCTCGCGCACGTTGGCCAGGATGCAGCCCGCTTCGGCGGTGAGCGAGTTGTTGGCGGCATCGATCTCGCGGATGCGGTTCATGCGCGAGAGGTTCAGCAACACCGCGGGCCGGTCGCCACTGGCAACGGCACCGCCCGTCAGGCCCGTATTGCCGCCTTGTGGAACGATGGCCACGTGCATGGCCGCACAAGTCTTCACCAGGGTGGCAACCTCCTGCGTGGAGCCGGGCATGAGGACGGCCAGCGCCGCCCCCCGATAGCGGCCGCGCCAGTCCTATTGATAGGGAGCCACGTCATCGGGCTGCGTGAGCACACGCGATGGACCCACGACCTGGCCAAACTGCGCCAGCAACGTGGCGCTGTCCAAGGATGCATTCATGGATCAATCCCGCTTCAAGCCGCCGATCGATTGAATGACGGCCCGCCACTTTGCGGTCTCCGTCGCCACCAGCGTGGTCAGCGTCTCGGGCGTCGAGCCTACCGGCGTGACGCTCAGCTCCTTGAGCTTGGCCTGCACATCCGGCAGCGCCGTCACGGCTTGCAGCGCGCCGCTCAACTCGTCCACCATGGGCCGCGGCAACCCTGCGGGACCGAAGATCGCGTTCCACGTCCAAGTCTCGTAGCCGGGAACGCCCGACTCTGCCACGGTGGGAATGTCGGGGAACGAAACCACACGCTCGCGGGTCGTGACCGCCAGGGCGCGCACCGAACCCGCGCGTATATGCGATGCGGCGCCCGAAAGCACATCGAACAGGACAGGGATATGGCCGGCCACCAGATCACCCATGGCTGGCCCGCCACCCTTGTATGGCACGTGAGACATGTCCACGCCGGTCATCGACTTGAACAACTCGCCCGACAGATGCGGCGGCGTACCCACGCCTGAGGAGCCGTAACTGAACTGTCCCGGTTGCGCCTTCATCAAGGCAATGAGTTCCTGCACGTTCCTGGCCTTGACCGAGGAATGTACCAAGAGCACGTTCGCAACCATGGCGATGAGAGATACGGATGTGAAGTCGCGCTGGGCGTTGTAGGACAGTTGTGCCATCGACAGCGGATTGATCACATGCGTGGCGATCGTGCCCATGAGCAAGGTGTTGCCATCGGGTCCGGCCCGCGCAACCTTGGCCGCGCCGATGGCCCCGCCGCCGCCGCCGACGTTCTCCACCACCACGGTGCGCTGGATGCGCTCGCCGAGCTTTTGCGCCACCAACCGTGAGACCACGTCCGTTGCTCCGCCCACAGCGAAGGGCACGACCAGCGTGATCGGCCCCTTCGGTAGCTCCGCGCGTGCAGACGCGAGGGCCATGGGGTCAACCATCAGTGCGATCGCAAGCTTCATGCAACCGCGTCGATAAAAGTCTTTCATGTCTTGTCTCCTTGGTTATTGAATGGACTTTCCACTTGCTCTGGGTGACCGCCGCAGGCGGCCCTGCCCCGTCACCGCAGAACGAACGGATTGCCCGTGACCGCGCCGCTGTTGATCCACACTGCTTTGGTCTGCAGGTATTCGCGGATGGCGTCCATGCCGTTCTCGCGGCCGATCCCGGAGTCCTTGTATCCCCCGAAGGGCGCCATGAAGCTCACTGCGCGGTAGGTGTTGACCCATACGGTGCCGGCCTGCAGCTTTTCGGACATGCGGATCGCGCGACCGATATCCTTCGTCCATACGGCGGCGGCCAGGCCGAAGCGCACGCCGTTCGCGATGCGCAACGCGTCCTCCTCGTCCTGGAAGCGGATGACGGACAGAACGGGCCCGAAGACCTCCTCCTGCGCGATGCGCATGCCGTTGGTCACGCCCGTGAAAATGGTGGGCTGCACGAACCAACCATTGCCGCACTCGGCCCCCGTGCCCTTTCCTCCCCCCAGCACGGCGGTGGCGCCCTCCGCGCGGGCAATGTCGATGTACTCCAGCACTTTCTGGTACTGCGCTGGCGTGGTTACCGGGCCGACCTGCGTGTCGGGGTGCATGGGGTCGCCCATGCGCGCGCAGCGCGCGACGGCCAGCAGCTTTTCGACAAACGCATCGTGGATGCTGTCCTGCACCAACAGGCGTGAGCCGGCAATGCAGGTCTGCCCCGTTGCGGCGAAGACGCCCGATATGGCGCCGAATACGGCCTGCTCCAGATCCGCATCCTCGAAGACCACGTTGGGTGATTTGCCGCCCAATTCCATGGTCGTGTGCTTCAACAGGCGAGCGGCCTTCTCGTTGATGAGGCGGCCTGTGGCATCGGAGCCAGTGAAACTGATCTTCGCCACCAACGGGTGCTCTACCAGGGGCATGCCCACCTCGGCGCCGAAGCCCGTCACCACGTTGAACACGCCCGGGGGAAATCCTGCCTCCTCGAAGAGTTGCGCAAACTCCAATGTCGAAGCCGAGGTGAACTCCGAGGGCTTGACCACGATGGTGCAGCCTGCCGCCAGCGCGGGAGCAATCTTCCAGGCCAGAAGCAGCAGCGGCGAGTTCCACGGCGTAATGGCGGCAACCACCCCCACAGGCTCGTGTCGCGTGAAGGCGAAGTAGCCCTTCTTATCCAGCGGCAGCGTACTGCCCTGCACTTTGTCGGCCAAGCCGCCGTAGTAGTAGAACCACTGCGGGATGTAGTTGAGTTGGCCTTGCATCTCGGCCAGCAGCTTGCCGTTGTCGCGCACTTCGGTGGCGGCGAGTCTGGCAGCATCGCGCGCGATCAGATCGCCGAGCTTGCGCAGCAGCGCGCCGCGCTGTGTATGCGTCAGGTCAGCCCAGGGACCGCTGGTCAGGGCCTGGTGGGCGGCCTGTACGGCCATATCAACGTCCTGCGCGTTCCCGCGCGGGATCTCGGCCCAGCTTTCGCCCGTAAAAGGATTCTGAGTCTCGAACCAAGCGCCTGCCCTGGAGTCACGAGCCTGTCCGGCGATGCACAACTGGTAGCGTTTCATGTCTGCCTCCTGTACGGTGGAATACGCCTCACGCAAAGCGACGGCCCCTCGGATCACTGCAAAGGCTGGAGAAACCAGCAGTCAATTGAACCGGGGGCTTGGCACGACGGGGGCGGTCCTGACCGGGTGTTGTCAGAACGGCCTGAGGCCCAGTGCCGCGCGAAAGCGGTTCTTGATGAACGGACCGTCACGCGGCGGCAACGCGCGAGGCGGCTCATTCGCCTCGATAAACACTTGCACGAAGGCCGTGCGCTGGCGGGCGTTGATTCCCTGTGCAATCTCGCCGCAGGCGTCGACGCTGCCGACAGTGAATGCATCTGCGATGCCAAAGCCCTTCGCCACCGCGACAAGATCCGTCCCCAGACTGGAATGGCTGCGCTGCATGCCTGTTTCACCGAAATGGCCGTTGTCCAGGACGATGATGGTCAGATTCCTTGGCAGCTTCGCGCCAATCGTTGCGAGCGTCCCGATCCCCATGAGTTGCTCGCCGTCGCCCGTGATCACAATGACCGCCTCGTCAGGCCGGGCGAGCGCCAGCCCCAGCCCGACGCCGGTAGCCCCACCCATGGCGCCCCACAAGTAGTAGTTCTTGTCACGGTCGCCCGCTGCGAACACGTCGTACGAGGCCGAGCCCAGGCCGGTCACGACGAGCGCTTCGGGCGTGGCTGCGAGAAGTTGCGCGACGAAGGCGCGGCGGTCAGCGCGCTGCTGGTTGCTGTTGCTCATCACGTGCGCTCCCACTTCTTGCGGCCGATCAATTCCTGACCCAGCAGCACGGCGACCTTCTCGCCCGCTCCGAAAGCGGCATCGAAGCCGGCACTGACGACTTCCTCGACCTCCTCGGGCTTTGATGCACGCAGCACGTGGATGCCCATGAGTTCGAGCGCGGCTTGCGTGGCCTTGCCCATGGGCCCCTGCCAGGGATTGAACTCCGCGTATTCGCCGCGCATGGTCACGAGCGTGAAGAAGGGGAAATCCGCAGCCTGCAACAGCGAGAACATGTTCACGCAGTTGCCCACACCGCTGCTTTGCATCAGCAGCACGGCGCGCTGGCCACCGAGCCAGGCCCCGCTGACGACAGCCACCCCCTCTTCTTCCGTGGTCAGCACGACATCTTCGATGTCGGGATCGGCGATGGCGCTTCGAATGACGCCCGAATGCCCTGCGTCGGGAACATAAGCGATCTGCTTGGTGCCCCCTTCCTTGAGAACTTTGAAGATGGCGTCCTGCCAAGCAGGCGAAGAGATGGGTTGCTGGCTCATTGCGGTACGGGGTGTCACGTTGTTGGCAGAGATGCTGACATCATAGAATTTGATCATTTATTTTATGAAATAGAATTTTGTGATTCTCCTATTACACTTTTGGATATCAAAATTCCATGGATCTCAAGCAACTGAAGGCATTCCTGACCGTCGCCGATACAGGCAATGTGACCAAGGCCGCGGAGATGCTGCATCTCGTACAACCAGCGGTATCGCGTCAGCTCCGTCTGCTCGAAGAGGATCTCGGCCAGATCCTGTTCGAACGGGAACGCCATGGGATGGCGCTGACCGAAGCGGGCAAATCGCTGGTCGGCTATGCCCGCCGCGTCATGCTGGAGTTGGATCGCGCGCGAACAGAAATGACCGGGCGCACGGGAAACATCACTGGACTGGTGACGATCGGCCTGTTGCCGAGCACCATCGACGTGCTGGCCAGTTCCGTGGTTTCCACCATCGCCGCTCGCTACCCCGGGATCCGCCTGCGCATTGCGATGGGATACGCAGGCACGCTGCTCAGCTGGTTGGACAACGGAGAAATCGATGCCGGCTTGCTCTACGGGGTGGAGCGGTCCGTGAATGTGGAGAGCAGGCCTTTGATTGAAGAAGCCTTATGGGTCATTGGACAGGCGGATGCAGGGTTGCGTCCGAACCGCCCAACTCCGCTTGCCAAGTTGAGCCGTCATCCGCTGGTGCTGCCCAGCCCATCGCACGGTATCCGAACGATCGTGGACCACGCCTGCGCCAAGAACAAGGTGCAATTGAACATCTCCGTTGAGGTCAATGCGCTGAGCGTACAGCGCAGCCTGGTCCATGGTGGCCACGGCTGGACCATCCTCCCCCCCATCGCGGTGGCAGAAGACCTGCGATCAGGTCAACTCACAGGTTCGCCCTTGAGCAAACCGAACCTCGCCCGCACGATCGTCCTCGCATTGCCGACCAATAGAGAAACACCTCCCTACGTCCGACATGCCATCAGCACACTGGAAGAATGCACGAAACAGGCCGTCATGTCCGGCGCTTGGCCGCAGGCCCGGTGGCTCGGAAAGTGACCTGCAGCGATTCCTGTCGGCGCACGCAGTACGGAGTCGTCTGACGTCATCTTCTCGCTGGCCTATTCGGGCTTGATCCCGACTTCCTTGATCAATCGCCCCAGCCGCTCCATGTCGGCCCTCAGGGCGCGCGCCATGTTGACCGGCGGACCTCCGAGGATCACCGCCCCGTCGGCGTCCAGCTTCTCCCCTACGCCCGGATCGCGCAGCGCGGCACCCAGTGCGGCATTCAACCGCTCGACGATGGCAGCTGGCGTATGCGCAGGAGCGACCAGCCCGTACCAGGTCACCAGTTCGAAGCCCGGGACACCGCTCTCCGCGATCGTCGGAACCTTGGGCAGTGCGGGATTGCGCTGCGCCGATGTCACGCCAATCGCGCGGACCTTGCCTCCATCCACGAAACTTCGCATCGTGACCGACGTCCCGATCCACACGTCGAGCCTGCCACCCAGAAGATCGGGCATGCCCTGGGCGATGCCCCGGTAGGGAATGAAGTTGAACTTCACATCAGCGCTTTTCTGCAGCAGGTGAGCGGCCAGCAGCGGAGTGACCGTGGGATGGCCGATGCTGGCCGCTCCAGGCTCCTTCCTTGCCCTCGCCAGCAGCCCGGCGATGCTGTCGATGCTGGACTCCGCACTGACGGTGAACACGTAGGGCGTCGAAACGATCAGCCCCAGCGACGCCAGATCCTTGACGGGGTCGTACGACAGGTTCGGGTGCATCGCCTGACTCAGCGCGATGTGGTCCGTCAGTGTCAAGCCGATCGTGTAGCCGTCCGGAGGCGACGTGGCCACGGCCTGCAGCGCAATGTTGCCATTGGCACCGCCACGATTGTCGATCAGGATCTTCGCGTGCAGCGCATCCCCGAGCACGGGCGCGATGGTTCGAGCCAGTTTGTCCCCCCCGCCGCCCGGAGGGAACGGCACGATCAGCCGGATGGGCTTGGAGGGATACTGGTCCTGGGCAAATGCTGGCGAGGCGAGTGAAATCTGAACGAACGCCAGGACGGCCGCGACCCGTGCCATCAAGTATTGATGACCTTGCCTGTTTCTGAACATGCTGTCTCCTTGTGAATATGGGCGAGACGGGGGGTCTGCGACGGATCCGACATCCGCCGGGGTGCCTCGACCGCTTCGGACGCCCGCTCGCGTCCTTGTCCCAGGCGCTATTTGTGCGCGTCGGCGCCCAGGAGGGCTTCGCGAAAGCGGCTGCGCAGGTACGGGCCATCGCGCGGCGGCAACGCCGTCGGCGTCGGCTCCGTGCCGACCTTTACCGTCACCAGCACCGGACCGCTCGTGCCCAGCACCACATCGACCGCCGCCTCCAGTTCCTGCTCGGTGCGCGCGACCCGACTCTCGGCAAAGCCCGCCGCCTTCGCTATCGCCGTGATGTCTACCCCGCGGCCCGCGTGCGCCGGCTGCATCCCCGTTTCCGCATAGTGCTCGTTGTCGAGCACCACCACGCTCAGGTTCCTCACCCCATGCACCGCCACCGTCGCGAGCGAGCCCAGCCCCATCATCATCTCGCCGTCTCCCACGAACACGATCACACGGCGCTGCGGCTGCGCCAGCGCCACGCCCATGCCCACCATCACGGCGCCACCCATCGCGCCCCACAGGTAGAAGTTCTGCGCGCAGTCGCCCGCGGCCGCCACGTCGAAGGTCGGGTTCCCAAGGCTCGTGATCACCAGGGCATCCCCGCGATCGTGCAGGATGCGCGAGACCACGTCGCGTCGGTTGAGCAGAGATTTTTCGTTCGCCATCGTCTGCTCCTTACTTGTTGAAATTCTTCGTGCCGATGACACGCTGACCGATCAGCACCGCCACCATGCGGCCCGTCTGATACGCGAACTGGGCCCCCGCCTCCACGGTCGGCGGCACCTCTTGCGGGCTGTCTGCCCGGTACACGTGCACGCCCGAGTCCTCCAGCACCTGCTGCGTCGACTTGCCCATCGCAACCTGCCACGGGTTGAACTCGCCCCACTCCCCGCGCATCGTCACGATCATGAACAGCGGCATGCGCGTCTCATGCTGCAGCGACAGCATGTTGATGCAGTTGCCCACACCGCTCGACTGCAGCAAAAGCACGCCGCGGTCGCCTCCGATCCAGGCGCCACCCAACATCGCCACGCCCTCCTCCTCGGTCGTCAGCGACACCGAGTGGATCTGCGCATCCGCCTCGCACTTGCGAATCAGCTGGCTGTGCCCCGCGTCCGGCACATACGCCACCTGCTTCACACCCAGCTCCTTGAAGCTCTGATAGATCTTCTCGGGCCAATCAATCGTCGACATGGGTTTGCCTTCAATAGGAAAAAAGTTGCATGGCTGGAAGGATCACGGGAATCCGGCGTCCACGCAATTTGTCAATGAGAAACGGGCCCTTTGCGGCCATCAAAGTACTGCAGCTGAAGCCCTTTCGGTCTCACGAAACCAGTCATTGCCGAACACGACCACACCTCAAACCGGCCACCCTCAACACCGTGGCCGCCGCGCAGATCGCTGGCGTGTCGAAGCCCATCGTCGCCGACAGCCCGAGCCTGGCCGAGAACGTTGCAGCGCAGGTCCTCGCGATCGCCAGCAACTACAGCCACATCCTGTTCCCCTCGACCGCCAACGGCAAAACGTCGCACCGCGCGTCTGATCCAGCGTGCCCTCGCTCATGCAAAAACGCCCGACCGCATGGCAGGCCGCTTGCTAAAATCGCGGCGCAGGTTCTGTCCGGGAACACGCAATGCCAGTTCATACCGTGCCATCCGGCCGCGGGTTTATAGGCGGATTCGGAGGAGGTTGCCGCGTGAGGTTCCACAAAAATCAACGACTTGGAGCGCATCTCACGCTTCAGGTGCAGCGCATCGAATGAAGCGCATTCTTTGGCGGTGCGAAGGCGCATGCGAACCATGGACTACCCAGGAAACCTCATCGTAGTAGCCGCCCCGAGCGGCGCCGGCAAGTCGAGTCTGGTCAAGGCCCTGCTGGAGCTCGACTCGCACGTCCAGCCCTCCATTTCGCACACCACCCGCGCGCCGCGCGGCCAAGAGAGGCACGGACGCGAATACTTTTTTGTCTCCGAGTCCGAGTTCGACGCCATGGTCCGGGGCAACGCCTTCGTGGAATGGGCGCACGTGCACGGAAAGCGCTACGGAACCTCCAGAAAGGCCATCGAAGAGCGCATCGCCCAAGGCTCGGACGTGATTCTGGAAATCGACTTCCAGGGCGCGCTGCAGATCCGGCAGGCCTTCGCCAACGCCGTGCTGGTCTTCATCCTGCCGCCGAGCCGGGAAGAACTGCGCGCGCGCCTGGAACGCCGGGGCGAAGACGCGTCCGAGGTCATCGAAATGCGCCTGAGAAACGCCGCCATCGAGATGGCCCAGGTCAGCCAATTCGACTTCGTTATAATCAACGAGTTATTCGAGCGCGCGCTCTTCGACCTCAAAGCCGTGGTACACGCCCAACGCCTGAAATACACCGCCCAGCGCCGCGCCCGCGCGAACACTTTCGAGTCGCTGAATATCCCCTGACCCCCACCCCGGAGCACGACGATGGCACGCATCACCGTAGAAGATTGTCTGGAAAAAATCCCCAACCGCTTCCAGCTCGTGCTCGCCGCCACCTACCGTGCGCGCATGCTCACCCAGGGCCACGCGCCGCGCATCGACAGCCGCAACAAACCCGCCGTGACCGCCTTGCGCGAAATCGCCGAAGGCAAGGTCGGTCTGGAGATGCTCAAAAAAGTCCCCGGTTGAGCCGCCCCGGTTGGCTTTTCCTTTCCTCCAAGCCAACAAAAAAGCACCGCCACAGCGGTGCTTTTTCTTGGCTCGGGCGCAGCGCTCGCGCACTACGTCCTGATACGCTCGTGCGCTACATTTGAGACATGAACGCGGTGCCCGACCCAGCTCCTGCAACGCAGCCCCGAACGGCGGCCGTGGCCGCAGCGAATGCCACTGCAGCCAGCTTTGCCGCGCTCACGGACAGCCTGGACTATCTGGACGCGGCGGGCATCGAACAGGTGCGCCAGGCCTACCGCTTTGCCGACGAAGCGCATCTGGGCCAGCTGCGCAACAGCGGCGAGCCCTACATCACGCACCCGATTGCGGTCGCCACGCAATGCGCCGTCTGGAAGCTGGACGCGCAGGCCCTGATGGCGGCCCTGCTGCACGACGCCATGGAAGACTGCGGCGTCACCAAGGCGGACCTGATCGACCGCTTCGGCGCCCCCGTCGCGGAGCTCGTGGACGGCCTCACGAAGCTCGACCGACTGCAGTTTCACACCCGCGAAGAAAACCAGGCCGAGTCCTTTCGCAAAATGCTGCTCGCCATGGCGCGCGACGTGCGCGTGATCCTCGTGAAGCTCGCGGACCGCACGCACAACATGCGCACGCTGTCCGGCGTGCCGCGCAGCAAATGGGGGCGCATCGCTTCGGAAACGCTGGAGATCTACGCCCCCATCGCCCACCGCCTGGGGCTCAACCAGACCTACCGCGAGTTGCAGGACCTGGCGTTCAGGCACCTGCACCCCTGGCGCTACGCCACCCTGTCCAAGGCCGTGGACAAATCACGCAACCGCAGGCGCGACCTGGTCCAGCGGGTGCAGGCCGAAGTGGACGCCGCGTTCTCGAGAATCGGCATGCAGGTACGCCTCGCGGGCCGCGAGAAGACGCTGTATGCGATCTATCAGAAGATGGACCTCAAGCACCTGAGCTTCGCCCAGGTCACCGACATCTACGGCTTTCGGGTCATCGTCCCGACCGTGACCGACTGCTACACGGCGCTCGGCGTGCTGCACCAGATGTACAAGCCGGTGCCCGGCAAGTTCAAGGATCACATTGCGATTGCCAAGCTCAACGGCTACCAGTCCCTGCACACCACCCTCGTCGGTCCCTCGGGGGTGAACATCGAGTTTCAGATGCGCACCGAGGAGATGCACGTCGTTGCCGAAGCCGGCGTGGCCGCGCACTGGCTCTACAAGGCGCAGGACGGTGAGGGGACCTCCGCCGAACGCCTGGGAACCAAATGGCTGCAATCGCTGCTCGACATCCAGAACGAAACCCGGGACGCGGCCGAATTCTGGGACCACGTGAAGGTGGACCTGTTTCCTGACGCGGTCTACGTCTTCACACCGAAGAGCCAGATCATGGCGCTGCCGCGCGGGGCCACCGTGGTGGACTTCGCCTACGCGATCCACAGCGACGTGGGCGATCACACCACCGCAGCAAAAATCAACAACGAGCTCGCCCCCCTGCGCACCGAGCTCAGGAACGGCGACGTGGTGGAGGTGATCACGGCCCCCGTCTCCACGCCCAACCCCGCGTGGCTGGGCTTTGTGCGCACCGGCCGGGCGCGCTCGAAGATCCGCCACTATCTGAAGACCCTGGCGCACACCGAGTCGGAGGGTCTGGGAGAGAAACTGCTGACGCAGGCCATCCGGGCCGAGGGCCTGGAGCAGCTGCCCCCGGTGGACGCGCAGACCCAGCCCCTGTGGGACAAGCTGCTGCGCTTTACCGGCAACCGCAGCCACAGCGAGTTGCTGACCGACCTGGGGCTGGGCAAGCGCATCGCCGGCATCGTCGCCAAGCGGCTCATGGTGCTGATGGCAGAGCACGGACACCGCCCCAACGCACTGCTCATGACGCGCGAGCGCTACAGTTCGCACGAGGCCCTGTCGCTGGGGGTGGTGACGCTCGACGGCAGCGAAAATGCATCCGTGCAATACGCGCCCTGCTGCCGCCCGGTGCCCGGGGACAGCATCGTCGGCTACCTCGGCCGCGGCGAAGGGCTGGTGCTGCACCGCGCGCATTGCAGCGTCGCCAAGCGGCTGCAGCACAAGGACAGCGAGCGCTTCATCGCGGTGGACTGGTCCGACGAGCCGACACGCCTGTTCGAGACCGGCGTGCTCGTCACCATCGCCAACGGCAAGGGCGTTCTCGCCCGCGTGGCGGCGGACCTGGCGAATTCCGAAGCCGACATCACCCACGTCGACATGGGCGACGAAGCGGCGCTCGACACCACCGACCTGCGCCTGATCGTTGCCGTGCGCGACCATGCGCATCTGGAAACCGCGCTGCGCAATCTGCGGCGCACCCCCGCGGTCATCCGGGCGGCGCGGATCACACCGCAGGCATGACGCGCGGGCCTACGGCGCGGCATCCGCCGCCGGATAGCGCACCGCGACGACCTCCAGATGGCGCACGCCGCCCGGTGTCGCGAGCCGGACCTCGTCGCCCACGCGGGCCCTGAGCAGCGCACGGGCCACCGGGGAAATCCAGCTCACCTGGGACCGGTGGCTCTCGGCCTCGTCGATTCCCATGATGGTGACCGTGCGCTCGCCGCCCTGGTCGTCCACATAGGTGACGGTGGCGCCAAAGAACACCTGGTCGCTGCCCGCGTGAACGGCGGGATCGACCACTTCGGCGATCTCCAACCGCTTGGTCAGAAAGCGGATGCGTCGGTCGATCTCGCGCAGGCGCTTCTTGCCGTACAGGTAATCGCCGTTTTCCGAACGGTCTCCGTTGCCCGCGGCCCAGTGGACCGTGTCCACCAGCTTGGGCCGCTCGCCGTCGATCAGTTCCAGCAGTTCCGCACGCAGGCGCGCAAAGCCTGCGGGTGTGATGTAGTTGCGGCTCCCCGCGGGCAGCGCGGGCGAATCCGGATACGCCGAATCCTCCTCCTCAGCGCCGTCGCTTTCCCTGGTGAAGGCCTTGCTCATTGCCGGATCTCCCCGAAAAACGCCAGGTGCTCGCTGCCAGCGGCGTCGATCTGGCCCGCCACGGCACGCCGGCGCTGGTACGCATCGGCGACACGGGAACCCTTGGCAATGGGGGCGCGGACCGCGTACATTTTCCGCATCTTCCCGGCACCCATGCGCCAAGACACCGACCGGCGAGCTGGCACAGCAAGCACCGGGCACGACCACGACGCGGTCGTCGCACGCCGTGGATTCCCGTTTTTTTCTCTCAAGCATGCAGGAGCACCCATGGAAAACCTTTCAAGTTTCGATACCGCGCCGGAACACCGGGTCCGGCGCAAGGCCCAGCGCGCCGCGTACGACCGGGAGACTGTCTACTCGATTCTTGACGCTGGCTATTTCTGCCACGTCGCCCTTGTCGTCGATGCCCGGCCGGTCGTGGTTCCGATGACGTACTGGCGGGAAGACGATTTTGTTTACTTCCACAGCGCTGCGGCAGGACGGTTCGCGAATGCCTTTTGTTCCGGCGAAGTGTGCATCAGCATTTGCCACTTCGACGGATTGGTGCTTGGGCACAGTGCCATCAACCATTCCATGAACTACCGGTCCGTCGTGGTGCATGGCGTCGCTGAAAAAGTCGAGGGGCAGGAACACAAGCGCGCCGCGATGAAGAATTTTTTTGCGGGCATATTTCATTCCAGATGGGACCAGTTGCGGCCGCTGCGCGACGCGGAGATCAATGCCGTGAACGTCTTTCGCCTGAAATTGGAACAGGTGGCGGCAAAGATTCGGGACGAGTTGCCGGACCCGGAGCGCTTTATGCCGGACTGGCCGGTGTGGACCGGGGTGATCCCGGCGCACTGCGCGTTCGCCGAACCCGTTGCCGATCCCCGGATGGATTTTCAGCCGCCCCTGCCCGAGGATCTCCAAGCTTTTCGCGGAAAGGACGGACATGTTCCGGGCTGCCTGGGTGCGCCGGGAGCGCCGGGAGCGCCGGATCGGAGCATGTGAACCGCCATCCCCGCGAAGACCAAAAAGGAAGGACACCCCTCAACGCGAAGCGACCGCTTGTTCGAGCAGGGGAGAGCAGGGCAGTCCGAACGCTGCGCAAGCTGCCAGCCAGTCTGCCTCGTCGCTGTCCACGGCCTGATCCCATTCGATGTCATCGGGCCAGAGGCCGCACTGGCCCCATCCCTCCGTGCGCAGCATGTCGGCCAGCGCCCATGCCGGGCGCAGCGTCGGCAGGCCCACGGCGCGCTCACCCTGGATGCCATTGCCGGCCGACTGAAACCATTTTGGGCCGCGTGCCACGATCTCGAAGGGTTCGACGCTGAATACCCCCTGCTTGGCGTTCACGACCACGGTGGGGCGGTGCGGCACTTGCGTCGTCCATCCGGCTTGCCGCAGCGCCTCAATCCCGATGGTCACGGCGGAGGGCATCGCGGCCATCACCGCCTTGCCCCAGTCGGGCGTCGGGTTCGTCAGCAGGTTGGCGTACACGTCGCTGTGCCCGCCAAGCCCGCGCACGAGGCCGCGACGCTTCCACAGGTAGATGTACTGGGAAGCCGCCTTGGACGTCCACTGGAACCGGACCGTCAGATCGCTCCCGCGAAACACGGGCGGCAGGCTTTGCAGTCGCACGATGGCTGATGTCTGCTGTCTCATGGCGTCGGGCTTTCGTAGTCGTCGCGGTGCTCGGCTTGCGTCGCGGTGCGTTGTCGTTTTGCCATGCTGGGTGTTCTCCAATATGGCTAAATTATCTAAAAAACTTTAGGGAAGTTAAAGATCTTGGGTAACTACTCAGCCCCCCCCCTCGCCGTAGGCCA
>NZ_AFAL01000452.1 GCF_000193225.1 Verminephrobacter aporrectodeae subsp. tuberculatae At4
TTTTTCCACCAAATTCGACCCGTCCACCCTCTGCGGGATCGGAATTCACTGCCACGCCCCCCACGCTGCCTTTGAGACGGACCATGACGGCCAACGTTTCCAGGGTCCTGTGATTAGCAAAGACGGGCAAAGAAAGTCCGGGGAATTTGATCAGGCCCGGCTCCTTGGTATGCGCTTGCGTCAACAAATTGTCGTTGGCAAAAATCGGGCTATTAAATAGCCTATCTGCAGTCAGTTCGTTGATTCCAAAATTTACTTCAGTGATGTTCGCATCGGTCGGTGAATATCTTACTTCAAGCGGAATCGTGTAGGTGTTGTTACTGTTGCTTTGCGGAATCGACAGGTAGAGCCCGTCCAGATTGCCATTGCCTTTGGCTTCATCTCCAACCGTGATCGGTGAAATTACCGGATAGGAATTCTTGTTCGGTGACGAGAATACGGCCGACAAAACTCTGATTTTGGCTGACGAGGATTTGAGCTTCTTGCATTCCAGAATAATTTCAACCGTCGTGGTGGTTGGCAGGAGATCGTCGCCAATATTGACTGCACTCACGCTGCCACTGATGTTCAGCGCAGCGTTCCTGGTCTGCTCAGCCACATCAACGCACGCAGTTTTGGTCATTTTTCCCTGATCGATACGCAATTCTCTTGCCGAATTGTTGGCCGAAAGCTCGGTGTCTGGAAGTCCCACGACAGAATACGACCAAGTATCGATATACTTTCTATCCTTTTTCGAAAGCACCCCGGATTGCTGGTATTTCTTGATCAGTTGCTCAGCTTCTGATCTGCTGCCCAGTTTGGGGAAGATCAGGGATTCCTCCTCGGAAAATACGGTAATCCTGACGCCGACGCTCTCGGTACCGACCGGCACCTGGAAGTCGATTTTCTTGTTGACGAGCCGGTCTTTCTCGGCCGCAGTGACGCTAAAAACCGCGCTATCGACCCCCTCTGCGGCGAGCAGCGTGGGTGCAACCGCGCGCTTGGCGGCCGCGATGTTGCGCGGAGGTGGCCCCTTGCCGTCTTGCGTCACGCTGCTTTGCACTGCCGACGAACCGGGAGCCGCCCGCTGCGCGGCCGTGCTGGCGCCGGTGTCGATTCCCAGGCCCGGTGGCACCACCATCGTGACCTGGGCCTGCGTGCTGCCTTCGTAAATCGGAAAACTGGTGCGGATGACATTGGGGTAATGCAGGTCGCTCAAGGTCAGAAAATAGACACCGGGCAATACGTGTCGTTCGAGCGCAAAACCGCCATGGGCGTCAAGCACGGCAACGGCCCGCATCCGCGTATTGACCCCCTCCAGCAAGACCTTGCGGCCTGCGAGCGAGGTAACCGGAGCACCTTGCTCCGAGAGCAATCTGCCCGACAATTTCGCTTCCGCCTTGGTCGCCCGAATATCATAGACGACCCCGAACTCGCTGTCCCTGCTGAGATTCAGCGTCATGAAAAAATCGCCAATTGGCAGCGTATCAAGCATTCGTTGCATGGCCGGACCCGAGATCGAAAAGCTGGAGTCTGCCAGATTGAAAGACCACAAGTCATCCAGGATCAGCGCGATGTCATTATTGTCCCCAGCGGTTATGTACCCATGACTGTTATCCTTCAGGTTCATCCCGGATATTCCTTGCATCCTGAAAGTCAGTGGGGCGCCGGTCACTACGTTGCCTGGCGCCAGGCCCTCAACGATCAGCTTCGGGAGGGGCGGAGCATCCGCAGGCCCATCGCCGAAATTGAATGCGGAAGTCGGCCGCTGCGACCTGATCACCACATGGAATACGGACGTTGTGGCGCCGCTCCTGATCTCGAACTCCGCCTCCTGGTTCTCGCCGATGTCGTCGGGGGTGACAAAGCGCAGCTGCCCGTCCTGGATCAGGGCCTCCGAGACGGCGCCCGAAGGCGTGACCTTGTCAGCGCCCGCAGGAAGGCCAAGGCTTTTGAGCGAGAGAGACACGACTTTCGCGGGCTCGACGTCTTGAAGCTGGGATTTTTTCACGGACGCGGGTTCTGGCGCGGATCCGGGCGCGGGTTCAGACTGCTGCGTCTGCGGCTGCGTGCCGTCT
>NZ_AFAL01000451.1 GCF_000193225.1 Verminephrobacter aporrectodeae subsp. tuberculatae At4
GCGCGCGAGGCCGCCGTCGATCCTCAGGCGCACTGCGGCACCGATGTGCCCGTCCATCACCCGGACCACCTGCGCCGTGCGCAGCGCAATGCCTTCGAGCAGGGCCTGGCACAGGTCCTGCCGGGTCGTTGCGGCGTTCATCCCGACCCAGAGCGCGGCCGCGCTGCGGTCCCAGTGCGGGCAGGCCAGCCCCGACAGCGCGGGAACGAAGGCCAGCCCGCGCGCGATCGCCGGCGCCGCGCCAAACGCCGTGATCTCCGACAGGTCCGTGTACAGGCCGATGCGGCCGGCCCATTCGACGGCCGACCCGGCGTCGTAGACCCCGCCGTCGAGCGCGTAGCTGCGCTCGGCGCCAATCTGCCAGGCGACCGTGGGCAGCAGTCCGGAGGTCGGCGCGCGCGGGATTTGCGCGCCCGTGAGCGCGAGCGCGAAGGCCCCGGTGCCAAAGGTGATCTTCGCGTCGCCCGCCGCGCGGCAGCCATGTCCGTAGAGCGCGGCCTGCTGATCGACGATGGACGCGGTCACGGGAATCCCGCGGTACAGGCCGAAGTCCCCGACCGTGGGCCGTATCGCGGGCAGGCATTCCATGGGCACACCGAACAGCGCGCACAGCGTGGGGTCCCAGGCGCCGCTGGCCAGGTTCATGAGCGAGGTGCGCGACGCCGTGCTCGCGTCGGTCACGAACTGCCCGGTGAGCCGGTCGAGAAAAAACGCGTCCGTGGTGCCGAGCCGAAGGCGCCCCGCGCGGTGGGCCCGCGCGACGCCGGCGTCGTTGCGCAGCAGCCAGCCCAGCTTGGACGCCGAGAAATAGCAGTCCAGCGGCAGGCCGGCGCGCTCCAGCGTGAGCGCTTGCACGCCTTCGGCGCGCAGGGCCGCGAGCTGCTGCGCCGTGCGGTCGTCCTGCCAGACGATCACCGGCGACAGCGGTTCGCCGCTGCGCGCGTCCCAGGCCAGGCAGCTTTCGCCCTGGTTCGCGATCCCGATCGCCTGCACCCGGCCCGCGGCCTGCAAGCAGGCCTCGACCTTGCTCAGCAGTTCCAGCGGCGCCTGCTCGACCCATCCGGGACGGGGGTGCTGCGGCGCGTTGCGCAGCGCCAGGGACAGCTGCGGCGCGGTCCCTGCGCCGGCCAACAAGCAGGCGCGTGCTGCTGGTTCCCTGGTCGATGGCGGCGAATGACGGGTTCATGGGTTCATGGGTTCAGCGCTTCATCGGGTCCGTCGCGGGCGTCCGAGAGCGCGATGCGCAGACTGTCCGCGCCCTCGAGCAGCTTCGCCGCTGCGCGCGTCCCAGGCCAGGCAGCTTTCGCCCTGGTTGGCGATCCCGATCGCCTGCACCCGGCCCGCGGCCTGCAGGCAGGCCTCGACCTTGCCCAGCAGTTCCAGCGGGGCCTGCTCGACCCATCCGGGACGGGGGTGTGCTGCGACGCGTTGCGCAGCGCCAGGGGCAGCTGCGGCGCGGCCCCTGCGCTGGCCAGCAGCAGGCGCGTGCTGCTGGTTCCCTGGTCGATGGCGGCGAATGACGGCGGGTTCATGGGTTCAGCGCTTCATGGGGTCCGTCGCGGGCGTCCGAGAGCGCGATGCGCAGACTGTCCGCGCCCTCGAGCAGCGCCAGTTCAGGCAGCGCAACGAGGATGCGCCGCTGCGGCAGGCTGCGCAGGCGCTGCTGCCAGATCGTCCGGCCCTGCGCGCTGACGCTGAGCAGGCCGCGGGTCTGCCGGTCCACGCGCAGTTGCAGGTCCGGCAGGCCCTGCGGGCTCAGCGGCAGGCTGATGCGCTGCGGCATGACATAGCGTATGCCTTCCGAGCAGGCGATCGCCAATTGCTGCGCGGCGGGCGGCAGCCGGCCCGCGAGGTCGTCGGCGACGGCGTTGCCGATGCGCGTGCCTTCGCGAAAGCACCAGCCCGCGGTCTCGATCGGGCGCAGCAGGTTGCCTGCGGCAAAAAAACCCGGGTCCGAGCAGCGTCCGAACTGATCGACCCGCGGTCCGCCGGTGGCGGCGTCGAGCGCCAGGTGGCTCTCGCGCACGAGCGCGGCCTCGGGAACGAAGTCGCCGGTCAGGAGCACGCCGTCGCACGCGATCTCCTCGCGGCGGCCGTCGGCGTGCTGCAGCAGCACCGACGCGACCCGCTGCCGGCCGCGGATCTCCAGGAGCTGCGTGCCGTAATGCACGGGAATTCCCAGCAGGCGCGGAAACAGCGCGCAGGGCCAATGGGTGATCGGTCGCGCGGCCGCTTCGACGAGCGCGACTGGCCGAATCCCCGCCTTGCGGCAGGTCAGCAGCGCGGAAATCGCCACCAGCTCCGTGCCCACGATGAGCGGGCGCTGGAACGGCACGAGGCCGCGCAGATAAACGAAGGCCTGCAGGGCGCCGGTGTTCATCACGCCCAGGGGGCGGTCGCCCGAGAGCGCGCGCCGCGCGCGGCGTCTCGCGCACGCCGGTCGCGAGGATGACGCGGCGCGCGTGCAGCCGCTCGCGACCCGCGGGGGAGACGGTGTCGAGCGTGGCCTCGCGCTGCAGGCCGAGCACGGTCGTGCGCACCCGCAGCTCTACGCCCGCGGCCTGCGCCAGATCGACCAGCCGCCGGGCGTACGCCGGCCCCGTGCAGACGCGGCCAAACTCGCGCATGCCAAAGGGCGGGTGCCCGCAATGGCGCGGCACGCCGCCGGCGCAGTCTTCGCGCTCCAGGAGGACGACCCGCCGCAGCCCCTGGCGGCGCAGCGCCACGGCGGCCGCAATGCCCGCGGGGCCGCCGCCGACGAGCAGCACGTCGATCGCATGCAGCGCATTAGCCATGCGCGCCCCGTTGCGCCACAGCCAGCGGAGCGCCAAAGTGCCCGGCGCTCAACTCGGCCACGCGGGCCGCGCAATAAAAAACCCTGGCAGCGGCCCATGCAGACCCGGGTACGGCGCTTCAGGCCGCCCAGGTCGCGCGCCGGCAGGCAGCCGGTGAACGCGGCCTCGATCTCGCGCCGGGTCACGCGTTCGCAGTGGCAGACGATTTCGTTGTCCCCGGGCTGCTCCCAGTCGCGCGGCCGGTGCTCGGCGAGGTTCGGCACCCGCGGCCAGAGCGGGTTCTCGAGCGGCGCCAGACCCGGCAGGCAGGGCGCGAGCAGGTCGAACGCATGCGCCGCGAGGCCGAGCGCGGCAGTCAGTCCGGTGGAGCGGATTGCGCCCAGCGCGAGGTAGCCGGCGTCCGCTTCCAGGCGCAGGCGGTAGGCGCTGTTTTCGCTCGCGGGCCGCAGGCCCGCGTAGACGGCGGTCACGGGAACGCCGCGCAGCGCCGGCACCAGCTGCCCGGCCTTGTCCACGAGCTGCTGCAAAACGGCGCGCTCGACCGGGGCGCGGCTGCGGTCCTCCTGCTCCTCGGCGGTCGGCCCGACCAGCAGATTGCCGAATACGGTGCGCGCCAGAACCACGCCCTTGCTGCGCTCGCCCGGCACCGGCAGCAGGATGCTGCGCAGGAACGCCGACGCGGCCTTGTCGAACACCACGAACTGCCCCTTGCGCGGCCGGATCTGGAAGCTTGCGTTGCCGAGCAGCATTTCCTCGACCCGGTCGCCCCAGAGTCCGGCGCAATTGATCACGCAGCTGGCGTGAAATTCGCCCTGCGCGGTGCGCAAGCGCCACTGCGTGCCGACCCGCTCTGCCGCCAGCAAAGCGGCGTCGAACACCGCGCGGCCGCCGTTTTCCACGGCCTGGCGCAGGTAGGCCAGCGGCGCGCTCCAGGGGTCGATCACGTGCTCGCGCGGAACCAGCAGGCCGCCCAGGACCGAGGGGGCGAGATGCGGCTCGAGCGCGAGCACTTCGGCGCGATCGAGACGCCGCAGGTCGGCGACGCCGTTGGCCCGGGCCTGCGCCTGCAACTGCGCGAGCCGCTCGAGCTCGGCGTCGTTCCAGGCCGCGAGCAGCGCGCCCGTTTCGAGCAGTGCCAGATTCAGCGCGTCGGCGATTTCCAGGTATTCGGCGTAGCCGCGCTGCATGCAGGCGAGTTCCAGGCTGCCGCCGGGCGCGTCGAAGCCGGTGTGCAGGATCGCGCTATTCGCCCGGCTCACGCCCGCGAGCAGGTCGCTTTCCTTCTCCAGCAGCAGCACGCGCGCGCCGCCGAGAACGAAGCGGCGCGCGACGGCGCAGCCGACGACGCCGGCGCCGACGACCGCGACGTCATAGCCCGCCTCAACCATGGCGCTGCCCATGCGCCAGCGCGCGCAGCGCGTGCAGGCTGCGGTCGCCGAGCAGGATCAGGACGATGATCGCGCCCTTGTACAGGTCCAGGCTCGAGGGCTCGACGCCGAGCACGCGCAGCGCCGCGGTCAGCAGGCTCATCGTGAGCGCGCCGCAGACCACGCCGCCGACCGTTCCCCGGCCGCCGAGCAGGCTCGTGCCACCGATGACCGCGGCGGCGATCGCGTCGAGCAGCAGGCCCGTTCCGCCGACCCCCGGATTCACCACCGGAACGCGCGCGATGATGATCGCCGCGGCCAGAAAGACGTACACCGAGGACAGCAGGAAGGCGCCGAACTTCTGCACCTGCACGCGCACGCCCGCGAGTTCGGCGCGCGCGGGGTGCGATCCGAGCGCAAAGGTCTTCAGGCCAAAGCCCGTCCAGCGCGCAAGCCACCAAGAGCCCAGGGCGACGGCAGCGGTAAAAGCGACCATCGGCGAGACGCCCGCGCCCGCGCTGCCGGCAAACGCGCGCAAGCGGGGGTCGAGCACCAGGATGGTTCCGGTGGTCGCGACGATCAGCGTCGCGCCCTGCAGCAGCAGCATGCTGGCCAGCGTCGCGATGAACGAGGGAATACGCAGCGCCGCCACCAGCAAGCCGTTCACGCAGCCGACCACGGCGCAGCAGGCGAATCCGACGCCGAGCGCCGCCGGCAACGCCACGCCCGAGGACAGCAGCGTCCCCATGCTGACCGCGCTGAGCGTGACGCTGTGGCCCGCAGACAGGTCGATCTCGCCCGTCAGCAGGACCCAGAAAACGGCCAGGCCGAGCAGCGCGATCGGCGTGGCCTGCTGCACGACGACCCACAGGTTCTCGCGCGCGACGATGCGCGCGTCCACCAGGCCAAATGCGGCGAGCAGCAGGCACAGCACCAGCCAGGGCGCGTGATCGAGCGCCGCGTCGAGGAGGGTCGTCGGCAGGCTACGCATATTTGAACGCCAGGCCGGTGACCTGCTCCTCGGTGGCGCCGCGCGCAAGCTCTCCGGCCACGCGGCCGCCGCTGAGCACCACGATGCGGTCGGCCACGCCGAGCACCTCGGGCAGTTCGCTGGAGACCATCAGGATCGCGACGCCCTGCCCTTTCAGGTCGGCGATGAGCTTGTGGATCTCGAACTTGGCGCCCACGTCAACGCCGTTCGTGGGCTCGTCGAGCAGCAGCACGCGGGGCTCGGTCGCGAGCCATTTGCCCAGGACGATCTTCTGCTGGTTCCCGCCCGAGAGCTGCTGCACCAGATTCTCGGCGTCGGGCGGGCGCACGCCGAGCCGCGCGATGAGCTGCGCGGCCAGCCGGCGCAGCCCGTCCGCCGCGACGAAGCCCGCGCGGTTGTGCGCGCTGATCCAGCGCAGGCCCAGGTTGTCGCGCAGCGACATGCTGCCGACGAAGCCCTCCCGGTGCCGGTCTTCGGGCACGTAGGCGACGCCCAGGCGCGCGGCGTGCAAGGCGCTGCCCACGCGCAGTGCGGCGCCGCCGATGGCGACGCGTCCCCGGGTGAATGGCGCAAACCCCGCGATGCAGCGCAGCAGCTCGGTTCTGCCGCTGCCCATCAATCCGGTGAGCGCGACGAGTTCGCCGCTGCGCACCTGCAGGTCGATTCCCTGAAGCAGCCTGCGGTCGGACAGCTGCCGAACGTCGAGCAGCAGATCCCGCGTGCGCGCGGGGCGAAACGGGAATACCTCGCGGATGTCCCGGCCGACCATCATCCGGATCAGCGCGGCGGCGTCGGTGCGCGCCAGGTCGGCCTCGGCGACGACGCGGCCATCGCGCAGCACCACGGCGCGCTGCGCCAGGCGGTAGATCTCCTGCATCTTGTGCGAGATGTAGAGCACGCAGCAGCCGCGCTGCTGCAGCTGGCCGACCAAGCGGTAGAGCAGGTCGCGTTCATGGTTCGTCAGCGCGCTGGTCGGCTCGTCCATGGCGATGAGCCAGGCCTCGGCCAGCGTGGCCTTGGCGATCTCGACCATCTGGCATTGCCCTATCGTCAGGCGCGCGACGATCGCGTCCGGATCGACCGGCAGCTGCAAGGCGTCGAGCACCTGCCGCGCGCTGCGCCGCATCGCCGCGCGGTCGAGCCAGCACCCGAAGCGCTTCGGCAAATGCCCGCGTGCCAGCGCCAGGTTCTCCGCGACCGTGAGGTCGGGGATCAGGCTGAAATGCTGGTGGATCACGGCGATTCCCGCGGCGCGGCTGTCCTGCGTGCTGGCGAGCGCGAGCACGCGGCCGTCGAGCAGGATCTCCCCCTGCTGCGGCGTGTGGATTCCCGCGAGCAGCTTGACCAGCGTCGATTTGCCCGCGCCGTTTTCGCCGACGAGCGCGAGGACCTCGGCGCTGCGCAGCCGCAGCGAGACGTCCGCGAGCGCCTGGACGTTGCCAAAGCGCTTGCCGATGGCGCGCAATTCCAGCGTATGCGGCTGCGCCATGGCGTCCACTGCGTCCACTGTGCCGGCCCGCTGCGCCGCAGCCGCCACGGGGGCGGACCGGCGGCGGCGCAGCGCAGAACCCGGTGCGAACTGCGGCAGCGAACCCCTTTGACCGAGCACGACGGCCGCGATCACAAAACCGCCCGTGACGAAGTAATTCACCTGCTGCGACACCTGCAGGAACGACAGGCCGGTATTCACCGCGCCCAACAGCAGCGCGCCGAGCGCCGTCGCGACGATGGAACCATGGCCGCCCGAGAGCCGGGTGCCGCCGATGACCGCGGCGGTAATCGCCGCGAACTCCAGCCCCGCGCCCGACAGGGGCTGGGCGGAGCCGACCCGGCCGGTGGTCAGCAGCGCGCCGACGCCGGCGCTGGCCCCGGCGAGCACATAGGTCATAAGGCACACCGCGCGCACGGGGATCAGCGAGGCCCGGGCCGCGTCCTCATTGCCCCCGGTGGCGTAGACCCAGCGCCCGAACACCGTGCGCTGCAACAGCAGGAACCACAGCCCGGCGAGCAGGACCGCGATCAGGAAGCTGACCGGAACGTCGAACAAGCTCCCGCTGCCAAACCAGAGATACAGCCCGCTGTCCACCGGCACCGAGCGCGCGCCCGAAAGGCTCAGGGCCATGCCGCGCGCCAGGGCGCAGACCGCGAGCGTCGCGACCAGCGGGCTGATCCCCGCGTAGCTCGCGAGCGCCCCGTTGAGCAGACCGAAGGCCGCTCCCACGGCGATCACCAGCAAGACCCCGAGCCCGCCCGGGAGCCCGCCCGACTGCATCGCCAGCGCCGCGAGCACGCTGCTCGCGGCGAGTGTGCCGCCGACGGAAATGTCCACGCCCCGGCAGATGATGACCGCCGTCATGGCGTAGGCCACGGTCGCGATCACCGCCGTCTGCTGCCCGATGTTCAGCAGGTTCTCCGCCGACAGATAGCGCGGCGTGCTCGCGCCAAAGCCGGCGAGAACGAGCACGACGATGGCGAGCAGCGACAGCTCGCGGCGCATCGTGCGCAAGGCAGGTGGCGTGCGGGTCCCGGTGGCGTCGGCCATGGACAGGGGTGGCCCGGGGAGAACCAAGACGGCAGGACGGCAGGATGCGCGCGGTTGGCTACTTGCTGCCCACGGACAGCGCCGCGTCGGGCTGCTTGGGGCCCATCTGGGCGCGGTAGTTCAGCGCCTCGGTCTTGGCTTTTTCCGGGGTGATGAAGGGCAGATCCAGCCCCTTGGCCCGGAGCGCGCCCGCGGTCTTTTCGGACATCACGAAGTACGTGGGCATGAACAGGTCGGTGCCGTACTTGGCGCCGCGCACGATGCGCGCGGCCGCAGCAATGTTCCAGTAGCCCACGCGGTAGGCGCCGTTGAGCACGTCGATGACGGTCGATCCGTCGGCCACGCTCGGGAACATTTCCGGGTCGCCCTCGTAGCTCGCGAAGAGCAGCTTGCGCCCGCTCGCGTCCGCGATGGCCTTGGCCGCGATGCAGATCGAATCGGCGAAGCAGGCCACGCCCTTGAGGTTCGGGTAGGTCGAGAGCCAGGTCTGCATGGCGTTCGCCGAGCGCGAGCTGTCCCAGTTCGTCGGCTCGACACCGACGAGCCGGATTCCCGGGAACTCCTTTTTCAGCACGTCGCGAAAGGCCTGCTCGCGCGTGTCGGAGACGTAGTTGCCCTTGCCGCCGATGAGCAGCGCCACCTCGCCCTTGCCGTCGAGCTGCTTGCCCAGCGCACGCGCGACCATGCTCATGTTCGTGTAGTCGGGGTAGAGCGTGTTGTAGTTCCAGTTGCCGTCAACCTTGTTGCCCATGGCGATCACCGGGATGCCCTTGGCCTTGGCCTTTTGCACGGCGCTGGCGATGGCCGCGCGATCGAGCGGATCGACCAGGATGATGTCCACGCCCTGGTTGACGAAGTTCTCGATGTTCGAGACCTCTTTCTCCAGGCTGCCCTCCGATCCCTGCCAGATCGTCTTCACGCCATAGTCCTTGGCCGCTTCGTCGCCCGCCTGGCGCATGCGCACGAAGAAGGAGTTTTGCAGGTCGATGGCCACGATGCCCACGACCGGAACCTTGTCTGCTGCGGCAGCGAGCACGGGGGAAAGCAACGAGGCCGCTGCTGCGAGCAGGGCCGAGAGCGCGAGTTTTCGACATCCGGACATGGCGTTTCCTGTGGTTTCCTGTGAAGGGGGTGGAGAAGAACGAGCCGCACGGGGACCGCAGACACCGCCCGCGTCGGCCGGCTGCTGCGGACCCCCTGTGTGACCGAATGGTATTTTTCATTGACTGAAAAGGCAATCGTAAAAAACTTCGCAAGCTCAGTGATTACCCTGAGAAACGCCGAATTTCTGCTGTCCGCTGCCCCAATTTCCCGGTTTTCATGGATCATCCAGGCCCGAAGACGGAATGACTATTCGGTCAAAACAGCAAGCTGATAAGAGGTGAACGCGCATGAACCCCTATGTGCCACCCGAGTGGCGGCAAGGCCCGCACCTGCAAGCCCTCTACCGCGAGTTCCGTGCCAAGACCACGGGGCAGCACAGCCCGGCGTTGCAGCGCCTGATCAACTGGCTGCGCAGCGAGCCGATGCAGGGCAAGCTGGCGCTGCTGTGCAGCGTGCCGCACCAGGAATGGCTGCTGGTGCGCATGAACGGCCGCGGCCTGCCGATTTCCCATCTCGGGGAGCGCTACCGCGACATCGACGCCGCCGAATGCGCCATCTTCCGGCGCCGCGTCCGGGACCGGCTCGGCTACACGATCCTGGACGCGTAGCCCGCCATGCTCAACATCACTGCCTACGTCGATCGGGTCAGCGTCTGCCCGGGCGAGACGCTGCAACTCATGGTGCACTGCGAGTACCCCCGCTACTCCGTGGAAACCGTCCGGCTCGTGCACGGCGACAGCTGCCCCGCCGCGCCGGCGCTGAAGATCCTGCCCACCGACGGCGTCCGGCGCGAACTGCCGGGCCGGCCGCAGCGCATTCTGGCGGGCTCGTTCGGCCTCGTCGAGCGCCTGCCGGCATGGCCGCCGGGGCGCTCGCTGGCGTTTCAGGCGTTCATCTGCCCGACCACGCCGCTCAAGGGGCGGCAGGCGATCATCTCCCGCTGCGATCCGCGGACCGGGGATGGCCTGACCCTGGGCATTGACGCCGGCGGCCACACGCTGCTGGAGCTCAGCGCAGCGGGCTCGGTGCACGGCGTGGCCAGCCGCGTGCCGCTGCTCGCCGGCCAGTGGTACTTCGTTGCCGGAAGCTGCGACGCCGCGAGCGGCCAGTTGTCGGTGTTTCAGATCCCGCTGGCGCCGATTCCAACCATCGCGGACCAGGACGTGCAGCACCGGCAATGCCCGCCCGCGAGCGCACCGGGGCTGGGCGCCGACGTCCCCCTGGTGTTCGCTGCGACCTGGCGCGGGCAGGACGCCGGCCGCCCCTGCGCCAGCGATCATTTCAACGGCAAGATCGACCGCCCGCGCGTCGTCGACGCCGCGCTGGATCTGGCCGCGCTGAGGGCCTTGCAAGGCGATACCTGGAGCGCCGCGCAAAAGGCCCGGCTCCTGGGCGCCTGGGACTTTTCCATCGGCATGGAAACCGCGCGTTTCCACGACGGCAGCGGAGCCGGCCTGGACGGCCGCTTCGTGAACATGCCGACGCGCGCCGTCACCGGCCACAACTTCAGCGGCGAAGTGCATTGCTGGCGCGAGCAACCCGCGCAGTGGAGCGCCGTGCATTTTCACGACGACGACCTGCACGACGCGGGGTGGCAGGTGGATCTCGCGTACCAGGTGCCCAAGGACCTGCGCAGCGGCATCTACGCCTTTCAGCTCAGCGCCCAAGGCGAGGAGCAGTTCGTGGTCTTCGTCGTCAAGCCCGCGCCGGGCGCGGCGCGCGCGAAGCTGCTCTACCTGTTCCCGCTGGCCACCTACATGGCTTACGCGAACGAGCATTTCGGCACCAACGACGGACTCGTCGAACTGCACCTGAACCGCGCGCTCGTGATCCATCCGCACCAGGTCTTCCTCAACGAGCACCGTGAGTACGGCCACTCGCTGTACGACCGGCATTCGGACGGCAGCGGCGTCCATTACTCGTCGCGCCTGCGCCCCATGCTGAATCTGCGCCCCAAGCTGGAGTCGAACCACGGCGCGCGGCCGTCGAACCTCTGGCAGTTCAACGCCGACACGCACATCACCGACTGGATCGAACACCTGGGCCTGGACTACGACGTGGTGACCGACGAGGACCTGCACCGGGAAGGAGGCGCCCTGCTGTCGCACTACCAGGTGCTCATGACCGCGACGCATCCGGAGTACTGCTCCGCGGCCATGTGGCAGGCGGTCTTCGATTTCACGCGCGGGGGCGGGCGCCTGATGTACATGGGGGGAAACGGCTTTTACTGGCGCATCGCGTTCAACGACAGCGTTCCCGGAATCATCGAGACGCGGCGCGCCGAGGGCGGAAGCCGCGCCTGGGAGCCGCCGACGGGCGAGTACTACCACGCCTTCACCGGCGAATACGGGGGGATGTGGCGCAGGCAGGGCCGGCGCTCGCCGAACCATCTGGTGGGCGTGGGTTTCGCCGCGCAGGGCTTCGACGAGTCCTCGCCCTACCGCCGCTCGCAGGCGTCCAGGGACGATCCGCGCGTGGCCTTTGCGTTTGCCGGAATCGACGACGAGATCCTGGGCGATTTCGGCCTGATCGGCGGCGGCGCTGCGGGGATGGAGGTTGACCGCCACGATGCGGCCCTGGGTTCGCCGCCGCATGCGCTGGTCCTGGCAAGTTCGGGCCCGCACACCGAGGCGCATGTGCTGGTGGTCGAGGACATGCTGTTCAACTTCATGGGGACGACCGGCAACCTGTGCCCTGCGGTGCGCAGCGACATCGTCTTCTTCGAAAGCGGCAAGGGCGGCGCGGTCTTCAGCGTCGGCTCGATCGCCTATGCGGGCGCGCTCTCGCACAACCGCTATGCGAACAACATTTCCCGACTCACCGAAAACGTCCTGCGCCGCTTTCTTGACGCACGCCCGTTTCCCGGTTGAAAGCCGGCAGGCCGCCTCGGCGTCTGTCAAAGCCGCGACAGGGGCGCGTTCGCGTGCGCCCCATCATCCGGGGTCCGCCACCCCATCACTTCGGGAGCCAGCATGAACCAGCCGATAGACGAAGATGTCAAAACCCTGCATTCCATGGGCTACGCGCAGGAGTTGGCGCGGCGCATGAGCGGGTTTGCCAATTTTGCGATTTCCTTTTCCATCATCTGCATCCTCGCGGGTGGCATTACCTCGTTCCCGCAGGCTCTGAGCACCGGATTCGGGTTCCAGGTATTCGTCGGCTGGATCGTCGGCGGCTGCTTCGCGCTGGTGGTGGCCCTTTGTCTGGGGCAGATAGGCTCTGCGTATCCCACGGCCGGGGGGCTTTATCACTGGTCCTCGATCTTTGGCGGACGCGGCTGGGGCTGGGCCACGGCGTGGTTCAACCTGATCGGGCTGCTATTCGTGGTGGCCTCGGTGAACGTGGGAGTCTGGTACCTTTTTCGTGACCTGGTCCTGGCGGGCGTGTTCCACGTCGATGTGGGCAGCCTCACCGTCGATCCCGCCCAAGACGGCAACGCACATGCGATCCGGGTCCAGATCGCCGCCGTCTCGCTGATTACGCTGGTGCAGGCGCTGACGAATCATTTCGGTATCCGGCTCACGACGATGCTGACGAACTTCTCGGGCTACCTGATTTTCGTCGTCGCCATCGTGCTCACCGCAACGTTTCTCATCTGGGGAGCGACCTGGGATTTCTCCCGTCTGGTGACGTTTGCCAACATGACCGGAGAGGCCGGCGGGGGGCTGATTGCGCAGCCGCGCAGCGCGTTCGTCGCGTTCCTGATCGGCCTGCTCTACCCGCTCTACACGATCACGGGCTTCGACGCCTCGGCGCACACCGCGGAAGAGACGCATAACGCCCGGGTCGCCGTGCCGCGCGGCATCTTGCATTCGGTCTTCTGGTCCGTGCTGTTCGGTCTGGTGATGGCAGCGTCCTTTGTGCTGGCGAGTCCCGATTTGGCGGCCATGGCCAAGGAAGGCGGCAGCGCCTGGTTCAATCTGTTCAACACGCTGCCTGCGCCGACCTGGCTGAAGAATGTTCTGGCGATCGCCATCGTCGTGGCGAATTTCATCTGCGCCCTGGCGGGTCTGACCTCAACCTCGCGCATGATCTTCGCCTTTGCGCGCGACGGCGGTTTGCCGGGCTCGCGCATCTGGCGCCGCGTGAGCGCGCGCTGGCGCACGCCGGTGGCGGCCATTTGGCTCGGCGCGGGCTGCTCGGTCGCGGCAACCCTCTACTCCCCGGCCTTTTCGGCGCTGGCCGCAGGCTGCGCGCTCTTCATCTACGTGTCCTACGCGATGCCGATTGCCGCCGGATTCTTTGCCGAGGGCAAGCGGTGGACGCAGTTTGGCCCGTTCCGTTTGGGAATCTGGTCCAAACCCCTGGCAGTCCTGTCGTGCATGGGCGTCGGGGTGCTGATCTACGCGGGGATTCAGCCGCCTTCGGACGTCCTGATCGACTACATCTGCGGCATCGTCCTGTTTCTGACCCTGCT
This sequence comes from Verminephrobacter aporrectodeae subsp. tuberculatae At4, assembly GCF_000193225.1. GTDB lineage: Bacteria > Pseudomonadota > Gammaproteobacteria > Burkholderiales > Burkholderiaceae_C > Acidovorax > Acidovorax aporrectodeae. The sequence goes on from NZ_AFAL01000451.1 coordinate 13,217, forward strand.
GTGGTTTGGCGTCGAACGGCGCCGCTTCAAGGGACCGCCGATTGGCGCCGAAATCACCCGGCGTGCGCACGCGATAGAGGCGGCCGAGGAAGCGGTCGGGCAGGCCGCAGCGACGGACGCGCACACCCCAAGCATGATTAACCCGAAATAAATGCCCGCTCAGGCCCCCCAACCCAAGCCCCGCGATTCGGCGGGGCAGACGCGGTGCAAGCGCTTTGAACAAGCATGAAAGCCCGCTGGGTTTCTGCCAGCATGCATGCCGGGTTTGGGCCGAATCAGGGCCAAAGTTCGGACTAGAATCGCAGTTTTAACAGCCCGCTCTTTTCCATGTCCGCCTGGGTTCTCCCGGATCACATTGCCGATGTCTTGCCATCCGAAGCGCGGCACATCGAAGAATTGCGTCGTGGGCTGCTGGATGCCGCGCGGTGTTACGGCTACGAGCTGGTCATGCCGCCCTTGATGGAGCATCTCGAATCGCTGCTGACAGGAACCGGTGAGACCCTCGATCTCCAGACTTTCAAACTGGTGGATCAACTCTCCGGGCGTTCGATGGGCCTGCGGGCGGACACCACGCCCCAGGTCGCGCGCATCGATGCGCATCTGCTCAATCGGCAAGGAGTCACGCGCCTGTGTTATTGCGGGCCCGTTTTGCACACCCGTCCCGATCGGCCGCACGCCACCCGCGAACCGCTCCAATTTGGCGCGGAGATTTATGGGCACGCCGGGCTCGAGGCCGATCTGGAAGCCTTGCAACTGGCCAGGGAATGCCTGCGCGTTGCCGGTGTGCGCGACACCACGATCGATCTGGCGGACGTGCGCATCGTCCGCAGGCTCTTGTCCGGCATGGATCTGGGTCCTTCGCTCCTGAGCGGCCTCCATGCGGCCTTGGCCGCGAAGGACTCCGGGGAACTGGCCAGGCTCACCCGCGACTTCCCCGCAGACTCCAGACAAGGCTTGCTCGCCCTGCCGCAGCTATACGGCGATGAATCCGTTCTGATCGAGGCGCAGAAGGTCCTCGAGCGCATACCGGGTGTGCCCGAGGTGCTGGCGAATTTGCAATGGCTCGCGTCCCGGCTCGACGGCGATGGTGCTGCCATCACATTCGATCTTGCGGACCTGCGCGGCTACGCGTACTACAGCGGTGCGCGCTTTGCGATCTACGCCCAGGGGGCGAGTGATGCCCTGGTGCGCGGTGGGCGCTATGACGAGGTGGGCGCGGTTTTCGGTCGCAACCGGCCCGCTGCGGGTTTCAGCCTGGACATCAAGCAGCTGGTGGCGCTGGTGCCGCCGCGCGCCCTGAAAGCGGCGATTCGTGCTCCCTGGGGGGAGGCGGCCGACGTGCATGCGGCGATCTCCGAGTTGCGCTGTGCCGGAGAGACGGTGGTCTGCGTGTTGCCAGGGCATGAGAGCGAAGTGGATGAATTTCACTGCGACCGTGAACTGCGTCGGATCGCGGGCCAATGGGTCGTGCAGACCGTTTGAGCCATGGGCATTTGAACTGGATTCGAGATGCAAACAAGCAAGGGGCGCAACGTCGTGGTGGTCGGTACCCAGTGGGGTGACGAAGGCAAGGGCAAGCTGGTCGATTGGCTGACGCAGAGTGCACAGGGAGTCGTCCGCTTCCATGGCGGGCACAACGCGGGCCACACGCTCGTGATCAACGGGGTGAAGACAGCGCTGCACCTGATTCCCAGCGGCATCATGCGCGCCGGGGTCAAGTGCTACATCGGCAACGGCGTGGTCCTTTCGGCTACCAAGTTATTCGAGGAAATCGAGGGGCTCGAGAAAGCGGGCGTCGAAGTGCGCTCGCGCCTGCGCATCAGCGAGGCCTGCCCGTTGATTTTGCCCTTTCATGCGGCGCTCGACGTGGCCAGGGAAGCCGCGCGCGAACAGGGCGGCAGCGAGAGAATCGGCACCACCGGACGGGGCATCGGCCCGGCGTACGAGGACAAGATCGCGCGACGCGCCCTGCGCGTACAGGACCTGAAGTACCCGGAGCGCTTTGCTGCCAAGCTGCGCGAACTGCTCGACCTCTACAACCACCTGTTGACGACCCACCTGCGCGTTGACGCATTGGTCTTTGGTGCCGCGCTGAAACCGTACATCCAGGACGGCAAGGTGCAGTTCAGCACGGTCTACGCCGAGGCCATGCACCAGGCAGAACGGCTCCAGCCCATGATGGCGGACGTCTCACGCGAGTTGAACGAGGCCCACCGCGGCGGAGCCAACCTTCTCTTCGAGGGCGCGCAGGGCACTTTGCTGGACGTCGATCACGGCACCTATCCTTACGTGACCTCGAGCAACTGCGTCGCGGGCAACGCGGCCGCTGGTTCGGGCGTTGGCCCGGGCATGCTGCACTACATCCTGGGAATCACCAAGGCCTATTGCACCCGCGTGGGAGGGGGGCCCTTTCCCACGGAACTGGATTGGGAAACGCCAGGCACACCCGGGCACCACCTGAGCACCATCGGCGCTGAAAAGGGCGTGACGACGGGGCGCAGCCGCCGCTGCGGCTGGTTTGACGCCGCCTTGCTCAAGCGCAGCGCGCAGGTCAACGGCCTCTCCGGTCTGTGCATCACCAAGCTGGACGTACTCGATGGCTTGAACGAACTATCGCTTTGCATCGGCTATGAGCTCGACGGTGAGCGCATCGACTTGCTGCCGATGGGGGCGGAAGACATCGCGCGCTGCATTCCGATCTACGAGACCCTGCCTGGCTGGAGCGAATCCACCGCAGGGATGACGGACTATGCGCAACTGCCCGAACGCGCGCGCCGCTACCTGGAGCGCATCGAGCAGGTCGCCGGGGTTCCTGTCGACATGATCTCCACCAGCCCGGATCGGAATCACACCATCACGCTGCGGCACCCTTATGCCGTGGATTGACGCCCACAACCGCCGCGCCGACCAGCCTGTCCGCGCAGGAGCCACTCCATGCTGACCGAAGATGGGAAGCACCTCTACGTCAGCTATGACGAATACCACAGCCTCATAGAGAAGCTGGCACTCAAGGTGCACCAGTCGGAGTGGGAGTTCGACACGATCCTCTGTCTTGCGCGGGGGGGCCTGCGACCGGGTGACATCCTGAGCCGTGTCTTTGGCAAGCCGCTGGCCATCATGTCGACCAGTTCCTACCGGGCGGAGGCGGGCACGGTGCAGGGGCATCTCGATATCGCCCGCTTCATCACGACACCGAAGGGCGAGCTCGCAGGCAGGGTGCTGTTGGTTGACGACCTCGCAGATTCCGGGAACACCCTGCGCATGGTCATCGACATGCTCAAGACCAACTACGCATCCATCACACAATTGCGCAGTGCAGTCATCTGGACCAAGGGCATGTCCACGTTCTCACCGGACTACGCGGTGGAATTTCTTCCGACCAATCCCTGGATCCATCAGCCCTTCGAAGGCTACGACAGCCTCAGTCCCGACAAGCTGTTGGAGAAGTGGCGGGTGTGAGCGGTCGGGCGAGGAGGAATTTTGGAGAAAA
>NZ_AFAL01000450.1 GCF_000193225.1 Verminephrobacter aporrectodeae subsp. tuberculatae At4
GGCGCCAGGCCCGCGGCCGACGCGCCGCGGCTCAGTTCGCCGCTGCCGCCCGGCCTGCCATCGGGCACGGGCGCGGGCTACCACAGCCCCGCCAGCCCGATCGCGCCGCTGCCCCCGCGCACCGACGTGCTGCCCTGGTCCGTGTTGACCGATCTGACCCGCAAGACCACCAAGAACGGCGTGCTGCCCGTTTTCAGCGCCCAGCAACTGAGCATGCACCAGACGGTGCAGCGCATCCAGGGCTTTATGGTGCCGCTCGATTCCAGGGCCGCACAGACGCATTTCCTGCTGACCTCCGTGCCGCTGACCTGCCCGTTCTGCCTGCCCGGCGGGCCCGAGAGCATGGTCGAGGTGCGCGCCAAAACGCCCGTGCGCTACGCGATCGAACCCATCGTGGTGCAAGGCCGTTTCACTCTGCTGCACGACGACCCCTATGGCCTGTACTACCGCGTGCTCGACGCCGTTGCGGTGGAATAGGCGCGCTTCGACGCCGTTGAGACTACCCCTTTCTGCCCGCTGTGCACGGCCATCGCCTCCCCCACCATGACCCCCTGCGGCCCGCTGCGCGCAGGGCCGCGCTGGCCCGGATCGCGCTGCTGTGGCTGCTGCTGGCCTTGGTGGCCGTGCCCACGCTGGGGCATCTGCACCGGGTCGTCCATGCCGACGCACCGCACCGCGTGCATGCGGACCATGCCGACACCCACGGCCTGCTGGAACGCCTGCTGGGGAACCATGATTCCCCGCTGGACTGCCTTTCGTTCGACCAGCTGGCGCTGGGTGATGGCCCCTTGCACAGCGGCGTCCCGGTTGCGCTGCCGACCCTGGCAGCAGCGCAGGCGCCCGTTGCAACAGCCGCCGAACGACCCGCCGCGCAGCGGGTCGTGCCGTTCCAGGCGCGCGCTCCCCCCGCATGAATCGGCGCGGACCCGGCCGCCTGCGCGCCGGGCCCCCGCGCTGCACGCTGCCTGAGCACGCCACGGTGCCTGCATGACCGCAGGCATACGCGGCACCTTTTCATTCACCTCCTCATGCCCCGGGGCATGAGGCCGCGCCCGCGCGCATGGCCGCGCCATGCCGTCGCGCCCCCCTTGTTGCAACATCCCCATGACATACCCCGCATCCAGACTCCATCGCCCGCTTCTCCAGCCCATCGCCCTCGCCGCCATGAGCACGCTGGCCGGCGCCGCTCTCGCGCAGACAGCGCCCACCAACATCCCCGACCTGCCCCCCGTCACCGTATCCGCCAGCGGCCTTCAGTTGGGAACGAACGAGATGATCACCCCCGTCAGCGTGCTCGAAGGCGACGAACTCGCGCACCGCCGGGAAGCCACGTTGGGCGAGACGCTGGGCAACGAGCCCGGAATCACCCAGAGTCACTTCGGAGCAGGCGCCAGCCGCCCCATCATCCGCGGCATGGACGGCCCGCGCGTGCAGTTGCTGAGCGACGGCGCGCAGATCCACGACGTCTCCACCATCAGCCCCGACCACGCGGTGACCTCCGAGCCCATGCTCGCCACGCAGATCGAAGTGCTGCGCGGCCCTTCGGCCCTGGTGTACGGCAGCGGCGCGGTCGGCGGCGTGGTCAACGTGCTCGACGGCAAGGTGCCCACGGCCGTCCCCCCAAGGGCCATGAAGGCAGCGCCGAACTGCGCGCGAACACCGGTGCGCGCGAGGGCACGGGGGCCTTTGCGCTCACCGGGGGCGCAGGCCCGTTCGCCGTGCACGTGGAAGGCGCGGCCCGCGATGCCGGTGCGTACCGCGTAGGCAAGGGCTGGACGCCCGAAGGCGTGCCGACGCGCAAGCTGCCGGGCAGTTTCAACCGCAGCGACGCCGGCAGCCTGGGCCTGTCCTGGGTGGGCGAGCGCGGCTACCTGGGCGCGGCCTACACCCACCAGACCGCCCGCTACGGCCTGCCCGGCCACGAGCACGGCCATGCCGGCTGCGACGCCGATGGCAACCGGCTGCACTGCGGCGAACACGACGAACACAAGACCGGGGAAGACGACCATGACCATGGCGCGCACGACGCCGGGGGCGAGGACATCCCCGTGGTCGATCTGCGCAGCGCGCGCATGGACATCCGGGGCGAGCTGCGCCAGCCGTGGCCAGGCTTTGCGGCACTGCGCCTGCGCGCGGGCGTGACCGACTACGTGCACGACGAGGTCGAGGACGGCGCCATCGCCACCACGTTCAAGAACCGGGCGCACGACGCCCGCGTCGAACTGCAGCATGAGCCGATTGCCGGCTTCAAGGGCCTGTTCGGCTTGCAGACCGCGCAGCGCAACTTCAGCGCCGAGGGCGAGGAGGCCTACGTACAGCCCACCAGCACGCGCAAGACGGGCCTGTTCATGCTGGAGGAATACCGCCTGGGCGACTGGCGCCTGGAAGCGGCCCTGCGCCACGATCGCCAGACGACGCAGGCCCGCAGCAGCGGCGTCGAGCGCAACCACGACGGCGTATCCGCCGCGCTGGGTGCGGTATGGCAGTTCCGGCCCGGCTACGCGGTGGGCACGTCGCTGACCCGCGCCAGCCGCGCCCCGACGGCCGAAGAACTGTACGCGCGCGGCCTGCACATGGCCACCAGCACCTACGAACGCGGCGACGCCGATCTGCGCCCGGAAACCGCGCGCAACGTGGACCTGAGCCTGCGCAAGACCAGCGGCGACACCACCTTCGGCGTGAGCCTGTTTCACAACCGCATCGGCAACTACATCTACGGCCGCACGCTCGACGCGCGCGATGGCCTGCAACTGCTGCAATACAGCCAGGCCGACGCCCGCTTCACCGGCGTCGAGGGCCAACTGCGCCAACGCCTGAACCGCCACCTGGGCGTCACGCTGTTCGGTGACAGCGTGCGCGCCCAGCTCGCCGACGGGGGATTGCTGCCGCGCATTCCCGCGACCCGCGCCGGCCTGCGTCTGGACGCCAACGGGAACGCCTGGGAGGGCCGGATCGAGTGGGTACAAGTGGCGCGCCAGAACCGCGTGGCCGCGTTCGAGAGCGCCACCCCGGGCTACGGCATGCTGAACCTGGGCCTGAGCCACACCGTCCAGCTCGGCAACACAACACCCTGGCAGCTGTACCTGAAGGCAAACAACCTGACGAACCGCTTGGCGTATGCGCACACTTCCTTCATCAAGAACGCCGCACCGCTGATGGGGCGCAGCATCACGCTGGGCAGCAGGGTGGCGTTCTGAGAGGCATCAGCCGGTTCTGCGAAGCCGGTGCAACACCACGGGCCGTTGCCATGGCGGGGTGCGGCCCCGGTGTTGCCGTCCGGGCGGCGCCTGCTCCGAAGTGACTGCGGGCGTATCCGGGACTGCACGCGGCAGCCGGGAAGTCATCGTTTTCGCTTCGGTTTTCCTGGCTGGCTGACGTACCGGATCGCGTGCGCGAGCCACACGCCCAAGCGCTCGCGCTCGCTGTCGTTCAGCAGCGCATCGGGGACCAGCACGTACTGCTTGCTGGGCGGGCTGCTTGGCTCGTACTGCAGCGGCCGCGCGCGGGACATCAACCAGAAATCAGCGGAGCTCAACAGCTAATCCCTACATTTATAGGGTAGTAGTGTAGCTTCGCCGAGTGTAGTCTCCAACTCTACGCACCAAAGACGTTCTAAGAATGAAGCTAATGTTATCTCCAAGACTCGATGGCTACAATCGTTTGTGTGGCCTCATCAACCGCAAACTCAGTGCAGAGACTTAAATGGCGACAATTTTAAGGTGTGCGATCGATGGTCATGAGGATCTCGCCTTTTCGATCGACTGTACCTATGGCGAGGCGAGCAACCCAAATATCTTTGCCGCTGTGATGGCGTGTTTAGATAAGTACGGACTTTTTTGTTATTTGGGTCATGTGACGATTTCGGGGAGAAACTTCTGGGTACCAACGCGTGTTGTTTTTACAGGAAAACCAGATAACACTGTTGATCGCCAACCCGGGGATGTTTATCTCTATGCCCCTGGCCAGACGATTATTTTCACTTATGGCGCAGCAACGGAGACAGCAAAAGTCGGAAAATTCGCAGAAGTTGTTTCTTCAGATAGGCCAAAACTGGAGTTGATTGGCGATTTAGTTTGGAAAAATACGATTGTTGATTTCGTGAAAAACCATTATTCATGTCGATCATGCGGTAAATATTTGTAATTTACGGCATGGGGGAGTTTTCTCGAATCTTCGATTTGGTGCTGTACCCACAGACTTATTTTGTACCACACATCATCGAAAGACTGGATTTTACTTTTAGAGTTGAATGATGTCAGAAAATCTTGTTGCCGAGCTACTGGATACCACGGGACAGCCGATTCCAGAAACGCAGGTAAATTTAATTGTTGGTGTGGCAAACGTTGATATTACGACGGCAGTCATGAACTGCATCGATGTTCATGGAATAGATTGTCAACCAGGAATCGATATGCTTGCAGGAGAAATATTATATTTGCCTACTCGAGTTAACTACCTTGGATCGCCGACAAATTACCATGATACTCCGGGCTACATTTATTTAGATCCACCTACGCAGAGAATCTGCTTCAATTTTGGCAGTTCTAGTTCTATTGCGGCACTTGTTCCTGTATTTGGTAATGTTGCAGTTGTGGGTGATTTGAATACTCTCAAAAGGGTAGCCGAACGGGTGTGGAGTGATTCGGTGCTTGCGTTTGATCGTCAGATTTTTCGGATGAGAATAACCCGCAAGGCTTCATAATAAAATAATATATGAATCCGCCGCCACAATCATATTGCGCGTTTTCTTTTGGTAAGTGCTTAAATTCGTAAGGAGCATTCCCATGGCATCGCCAACTGCATCTGAATTTATAAGTAATATTGAATATTTGCTGAGTGAGATGTGGCTAAATACACCTTGGCAATTTCAAAAATTAAATGCGGGACTTGTCGATTCGGGCGCTGGTACCCGCGGACAATATCTTGCTAACTATCAAGGTCTCCAAGATTATCTTATCGGAATCGGTCCCGATGTGTTGTACCGTTTCGTGCAATTGTCTGAAGATACAAGTTACTTGCTGTCGGATCTTAAGACTGCCGCACTCGCTATTCTTTTTATGGACGGAACTGACTTAAAGGTTAGTGTATTTGCAAGAATTGAGTTTTGTGGTCTTAGCGGTTTCCGAAAAATAGGAGATGACTATTATGCTGTACTCACACACCCAAATTTAACGATAGAGCAGTTCCGTGATGCGACAAAAGTGCTATGGCAGCTTTTTGTGCGCGCTCATCGTTGGAATCATATGTTTTTCCCATGGAATATAGGAGCTGCGTATCCACAGCGCTTGTCCCAGGCGATGAATGACATGGTCTCCACGATTATGCCTGCTCATCCGACGAAGTCAAGAGCGGAGTCTCCTAAAATTGACTTCGAAATTTACAATTATTCTCCATGGCAAGCGCCAGTAACTGGAGTTCCAAAGCCCAAGCAGCAGCTTACGAATCCTAAATGGCAGTCCTTCATCAACATTATTCAATCGCATACGACCACAATTTGGCGAAATAAGCCATGGGAGATACAGAAAGTCGAATTTGGACTGATCAATGGAGAGGCTGGTAGCGGTTTTCAATATTATAGTGATTTGGTTCACATGTTGATATATCTTCGGTTGTCAGGGGCTACCGTCATCTATAGATTGACTCAAGTGGTCCAGAATGACTCTCTAGATGTGAATGTGGCAAAAAAAATGTTGCGAGTCATATTACTCGATACGTTTAATGCATTTGAGTTTTTGGCTGATCTTAGCCTAGCCGAATTTCACTGGCTCGGAACAAGAGAAGATGAAGAGCCTCCGTACACTGGTCTATATTGGCAGGCACTTGCAGATTCTGCGACAACAAAAAATGAATTTGTACAAATGAACATGGCTTATCTCAATTATATAAATCGCATGCTCGCGTGGGTCGATTATATCTACCCATGGAATATGGGAGGACGACTCTCTAGGCAGACCGATCTCGACGCAACCATCACCTATAACGTCATGCTTCAGCATCCCATACCCACAGTAGGGGCATAGGTAAATTTTGCAAAACGAATGTGTCACTTAAATTAGCAAGGAAAATGTCATGTACAGGTCACTTAACAAGATTGTCGTAAATAACAATGAAGCGATTATTGACACCTCAAGCTTTAATTCAGGCTGTCCGGTTTACAAAGTCTTCATATCCAATCTGACAAATAACAGCACCACTGGTCAAGGTACTTTTTTACGACTCCAGTTATATAATGGAAGCTCGTTTCCTCAGGGCACCTATAACTCTCAAGCATTTTACGTGGACTCGGGAAGTTCTGGTGAATATAAAGAAGAAAGCGGCGGGAACACTATTACGCTAACGTCAGGTAATTACATCACAAATAACTCCGAAAACGGGGTGGGCGGAGAGCTGACATTTCATATGCCGACGATGACTTCGAAAGGTGCGGAGCCTTTTATGCCGAGAACGATTGTGACCTGGGTAATGGGTATTGCTTTGGGCTATCAAAACAGGCCATCCCATTATAATGGAACTGGTTATGATTACGCATCTAGCTATGCGACGAAAGGCTTTAGGCTTTCATTTAATAATAGCATAGGATTTTCCACCGGGTTGATTCGCGTCTATGGATTAACCGAATAATTTGTTGGCTGCGTAAATAGTCGGCCCTGCAAATTCGGAGACGTTAACGTCAGCCTGGCGATCAAGCTTGATGCGGCGTACTCCGCCGCGCTGCTGCAGGAGCGCGGCGCGCGGGGCTCCTCGTCGTTTTATGTGAAAACCAACATGCATAATAGCCGCTGGCAGTGGGTGGATACCAGCGGGCCGGTCGCCTTGGACCTGTCCGCAGGTCCACCGGGTTGATGTTGAGCATGGGAGTGTCTGATGAGTGTTGAAATGGAAGCGCTGTTCACCAATGCGCGGCGTTGTTGCATAAATCCCGAACCGCATAGCATGCTGATGTTTGTGCGTACAACGGCGATGCAAGCGCTGATGTCAGTTGCGACACGAACCGGGTACATTCCCGACCTTTTGCCAGGGAACATGCGCAGAGACATCAGCCAACGAGCCGAGCCCAAGGTGACCTACCGTGTCAAGAACTGGGCGCAGTACAACGCCGGGCTGATTGCCAGAGGAGATATCGAGGTGTGGATCGACAAGAACCTTCTGAGACCCGCACCGACTGCGGATGTCTCCAGGCGCGGACGCCCGATCGTCTACCCGGACGCCGTCATCCAAGGGTTGCTCAGTCTCAAGCAGGTGTTTGATCTGCCCCTGCGTGCGCTGCAAGGATTCGTTCAAAGTCTGCGCCGGCTCGCCTTCCCGAATCTGCCGGTACCCAGCTACACGACTCTGAGCCGCCGCGCGCAAAGGCTGATGACCCATCAGGAGATGGGCGACAGCGAGGCCCTGACCGATTTGCTTGAGCAGATTCCGTGCGCAACACCGATTGACATCGTCGGCGGCGATGGGGCCTACGACACCAAGGCATGCCACGCGCAGATTGCCGCACGCGGTGCGACGCCCTCGATTCCCCGCGCGAAGGCGCCATGCCCTGGCGGCAGGCCACGCCGGGCGCAACTTGGCGCAATGCGGCCATTGACAAGATCGCAAAGAGCAGGGAGAGCAAGCAAGAGACGCGAATGGAAAAAAGCCAGCGGTTACCACAAGCGCTCGCTGGTGGAGAACCTGATATACCGTCTGAAGACGCTGACCAGCCATTTCCTGTGGGCACGCACCGTTGGCTCGCAGGCCACCGAGGTCGCCATCCGTGCGGGCGTGCTCAATCGCATGGCCTCTTTGGCTCGCCCGCCGTCCGCGCGCCTCACCTGAATTGGTGTTCCTGGGGAGGGGAATCTTTGAAGGTCGATTTATGCAACAACGCCCAACTCACCAGTCAAGCCACTGCGGTGGTGGCCTTACTTAAACCAATCAGCCTCCACGAATCTCGGGGCGATTCACATTAGCCATCGACACGAAGCCAATGAACGACGATTTCAACGCGATTGTGGCAGCCGAGTTTAACTCCAATGCGCTGTAAATATTCGCGAACGGTGAAGGGACTAATTCCTAAATGGCGCGCAATCTCTTTATTGCTTAGCCCCTTGATCAATTGTTCTACAACAGCAAGCTCGAGTAATGTCAGTGCGTAACGGTGCATTACGATTTCCCCTGGGTCTAATATTTTTGTCACTTTGTAACGAACGAATGAAATTTATAAGCTGCATTGGAAGATTGACAACATAAAATCATTTGTTAGTGGACAACGAAGCTAGCCCGTGCTCCCTTTGCAAAAATTGCAGATTCAACTGCATCGAAACAGGACGCAACGCGGACAACTTCTCCGACATGTCCCAACTCTGCACTTCTAGTTATGGAGTAATAGCGTCACATGTCCCCCCGCAAATGGGGGCAATGCGAAAGACCTGTATAACAGAACCGACTCCGCTCGTTTGAACGCGCAGCGGCCTTGGGCTGCGAGTTTGGTTTTCTGATCTTCAGGCCCCTGCCGGGCTGCCGAAGGCGCCCCGGTTGATCCACATGCTCGTGGTTAGCCCCCCTCATCAGTCAACCTCCTTCAGCGGGGGTAACGTGGCAAAGTAGACCATGTTCGACATGCGCTCGTCAAGCGACAGCCTTGTTCAACTTTCATGGTCCGTTCGCTGGCCCACAAGATTGCTGCGCACGATCTACGCCATGCTGGCAACTACAACCTGCTACCAGGGCTTGGATCAAGATGCTGCGCAAGCACGGCTTCGTCGCTGCCTCGCCCGCAGTCTGATTGCTTGCGTCATAGCCGTATCTTGCGTTCCGGCCGACGTCAGGTCAGGATTGGGTATTTCGGCGAGCGTGACCGCCCATTTCGGCATCGTGACCGATTTGAGCGCTGGGTCTGGGGTTACGCGGTTGAGATTGTAGAGAGGGGTGTGGATTGACTGGTTGATGCCTCCTTGTCGAGTGTTGCAGGCCACGATACCTGAGTATCGTTCGAGTTTTTCTTGTGTTTTCTATT
>NZ_AFAL01000449.1 GCF_000193225.1 Verminephrobacter aporrectodeae subsp. tuberculatae At4
TGGCCTTGTGCGCAGGGTGCCCATCGACCACCAGAAAGATCTTGCGATCCATGCCAGCGATCAAGCGCTGCAAGAACAGGCGAAAGACTTTGGCATTGACGCTCCCTTCGACTGTCATGAACCTCAAGTGCCCTTGCTTGGACACAGCCGACAGCATGTTCAAGCCGTACCGTGCCCCGGTGACCTTGACCACCGGCGTCTTTCCCACAGGGGCCCATGTGGTTCCTGCGTGATAGTCCGTCCGTATTCCGGACTCGTCGGCAAACATGACCACTGCGCCCTCGCGCTTGGCACGTGCGGCGATCTTCGGGTACTCATGTTCGCGCCAGTGGCTCACCAATGCCGGGTCTTGCTGCCATGCACGATACAAGGGGCGCTGCGGCGTAAAGCCAAGGCGCTTCATCAAGCGACCCACCGAGACCTCGCTCAAGCTCACGTTCAGTTCGTCCTTGATCAACTGGCGGATGATTGCCAGCGTCCACAGTGCGAACTCGAACTTGAACTGCAGCGGATTCTTCTCGCGAATCATCCGCGCCAGCCTCTTCATCTGTTGCGCGTTGAGCTTCGGGGGCGCCCCAGGAATCGGCTTGGCCGCTAGCGCTTGAGCACCACCATAGTGGAACGCCTCCAACCATCGATAGATCGTGCGCCGGTTGATCCCCAATCCGGTTGCCACCGCCTCCGGGCTCTCACCATGCTCGACCCGCTTGACCGCATCTCGGCGCAATTTCTCAAGCATGTCATGTGAGTAGCTCCGGGCGTCGATTGTCTTTTTGCAGTGCATGCATCATTATATTTCAATGAGGTTTTACTTTCGACAGTTTTAGTACGGCTTTTCTTATATGGGGCCGGTGGTGGCCAGTGGTTCTTCCTCGCTGAGTTTCTTGCTTGGCTTCAACCACCAATACAGCAGCACCAAGTACCCGAGAGGGATCACTTGCAGCAGTAGCCACCAGCCCGAGCGGCCAACATCGTGCAGACGGCGTGCCCCCACGGCCAATGCCGGCAGGAACAGCAGGAGCATGACCAGCGGGACCGAAATCTCCCACGGGATGGTGGTGGCAAACGCTTTATTCAGTGTGGTGCCGAGCATCACGGGTCCAATCAGAAGCAACCACCGGAACAAAAGAAACGCCCAGAACTCATCGCGTGTTGCGCGCCCCGAGAAGCCCACGTACTGCCTCAGGCAGCTTTTGACGGCCGAGAAAAAACCCACGATCGAATCCCCCTGGATAAAAGTCACACAACGTTATGTTACAGAATGATAGTGGAGCCGCATGAGGAATCGACGCAAAGCGCAACCACGATGTCGCACGTGTGACCTTTCGGCGCTACCCACTATCAAGGCGGTCGCTACCACCGAAGTCGAAATGAAGGTCCGCGTGGATGGGCGGTATGGGCGTGTAGGCTTGGCCGCGCGTAAAAGCCCGCAGGACCTCACGGTCTGCGGGCTTTTCTTATATGGGCCCGGTGACTGCTATTCCTCGCCGGGCTCCTTGCTTGGCTGCACCCACCAATACAGCAGCACCAGGAACCCGAGAGGGATCACTTGCAGCAGTAGCCACCAGCCCGAGCGGTCGATATCGTGCAGACGGCGTGCGCCCACGGCCAAGTCCGGCAGGAGCAACAGGAACGAGAGCCCCCAACCGATGGTTTCAAACACTTCATCCAGTGCGGCGCCAAGTATCAGAAATCCCATCAGAAGTAGCCACCGGAACAGGGCAAACCACCAGAACTCGGAGCGTGTTGCGCGCCCCGAGAAGACCGCGAACTGCGTCAGACAGCTCTCCACGGCCGAGAAAAAATTCATGATCGAGTCCCCTCTGAATAAGAATCGCGCAAAGCTATGCTGCGCGACGGTGCGTGTCAAGGTAGTTGTCGCCTCATTCAAACAGCCATCGGCTGAATATCCTGTGCGCGCGAATGCGTCTTGATGAGCGAATCGCGTTCGGGGGTTGCGGCGCACGGCCTGGATGTGCGAGCAGTTTTCGGGTCGCCTTGCTTTGACATGGCGAGGGACGCATCAGAAGCGCGTCGCGCGCCACAGCGTGGGGGGGCGTCGAGCAGGTGCCGCAGGCCCGTGCGTTCGAGCATGCGTTCGGTCGCGTGCTGGGCGCGCTCCATCACTTCGGTTTCGTCCACGGTGTGGACCTTGCCGTCCTCCATCAGCACCTTGCCGTCGACGATGGTGGTGCACACGTCGGCGCCGTTGGCAAAGGCGGTGACGCGATAGACGGGCATGTTCAGCGGCATCAGATGCGGCTTGAACAGATCGACGAGGATGATGTCGGCCTTCTTGCCGGTTTCGATCGAACCGATCTCGTGCTCCAGGCCCAGCGTGCGCGCGGCGTCGATGGTGACCATCTCGAGCACCTTGCCATGCGGCAGCACGCCCGCGTCGCGGAAGTGGCGGCGGTGGTAGTGCATGCACTGGAACATGTGGCGGAACATGTCGTAGCTGCGGTCGGGCGCAATGCCGTCCGAGCCAAGCGCGACGGTGACACCGGCGTCCAGCAGTTCCGGAACGGGGCAGCGTCCGCGGATCGACATGATCGCGCTGGGGTTATGCACGATGCGTGTTCCGGTCGCGACGCAGGCGGCGATGTCCTCGGCCGTGAGGTCGATGGAATGCGACATGAACGCACTCTCGCCGAGCAGGCCGAATTCCTCGTGCGCCCGCCTCAGACTGCCGCTGCAATGCCCGTCCTGCGTGAAGCGCAGCGCGTGGCGGCGCGCCAGGTCCCGGTACTGCCGGGCCTGGCTGCGAAAGACGTCCGCGTACGGCAGCTGTTGCGGCGTGTGCTCGGGGTGGTACACCGGCAGCGTGACGCAGATGTTCACACGCCCGCCGGCCCGGCCATGCTGGCTGCGGATGATTTCTTCGCAGCAGTCGAACATCTGCGCGAAGGACACTTCCCGCAGGCTGCGCTGCTCGCCACTCCAGCTTGCATAGGTGCGCGGGCCGGGCGGGCGCGACGGCCCCACGGCCAGGAAGGAGCGGGTGCCTATCTCGGAGATCGCGTCGCAGTGGCGCGTGGCGTACACCGGGTCGTCAACGCGCATGATGTTGTCGCCGCCGCCAAACAGGCAGACGCCGGTGGTCGTTCCGCAGCGCAGCCTCTCCAGCGCAGCGAGTCGGGCCTCGGCGTACCAGAACTCCGCGTCCGATCCTGTTGTGTAGATGGTCTCGCAGGCGGCCATCCAGGCAGCGCCGTCGCCGCCGCCCATGCTCTTGATCAGGCCATGGCCGGCGTGC
>NZ_AFAL01000448.1 GCF_000193225.1 Verminephrobacter aporrectodeae subsp. tuberculatae At4
CGCGGCGCGTGCGCCGGCGTTGCCGCCGGCGACACCGGCTGCGGCGATGCGCTCGCCGTATGGGGGTTGAGCAGCATCACGCCGGCCTGCGCGCAGGGGGGCTGGCGTTGCAGTGCGTCGCCGCCGCGCAGTTGCACGGCGTCGGCGACGCCCGCGCGCTCGGCGTTGCGTGCGGCGAAGTCGACCATGCGAAAAGCCACGTCGCTGCCAAAAATGGGCACGGGGCTGGGTCGGATGGCGTCCGCGGCCTCGTCTTTCATCGCGGTCCACGGCTGCGCCTGAAAGGGCAGCAGTTTCTCAAAGGCAAAGCGCCGCCGCATTCCGGCGGGAATGCGGCAGGCGATTTGCGCGGCCTCGATGGCGATGGTTCCGCTGCCACAGCAGGGGTCGTACAGCGGCACGGGTTGCGCGCCCAGCGGGTCCCAGCCGCTTGCGGCGAGCATGGCTGCGGCGAGCGTTTCCTTGAGCGGCGCGGCGCCCGTTTCCTCGCGCCAGCCGCGTTTGAACAGCGGCTCGCCCGAGGTGTCGATGTAGATCGTGGCCTCGTCGGCGCTCAGGTGCAGGTGGATGCGCACGTCGGGCCACTGCGTGTTCACGTCGGGTCGCACGCCGCTCTGGGTGCGGAAGCGGTCGGCCACGGCGTCCTTGACCTTGAGCGCGGCGAAGTTCAGGCTTTGCAGCGGGCTGTTCCGGGCCGTGGCTTCGACCTTGAAGCTTTGGCGCGGGGTGAACCAGGATTCCCAGGCCACTTCGCTGGCCGCGGCGTACAGGTCGTTTTCCGAGCGGTACGGGCGCTGCGCCAGCCGCACCAGCACGCGCTGGGCCAGGCGGCTGTGCAGGTTCAGCCGCAGTGCGTCGCGCCACGCGGCACGCAGCAGCACGCCGCCGCGGCCCGTGAGCAGGTCTTGCCCCGTCAGGCCGGTGATGCGGTGCACTTCGTCGGCCAGGTACGGCTCCACG
This sequence comes from Verminephrobacter aporrectodeae subsp. tuberculatae At4, assembly GCF_000193225.1. Taxonomy (GTDB): domain Bacteria; phylum Pseudomonadota; class Gammaproteobacteria; order Burkholderiales; family Burkholderiaceae_C; genus Acidovorax; species Acidovorax aporrectodeae. The sequence continues at coordinate 961 of NZ_AFAL01000448.1, forward strand.
CCTGCTGCGCAGGGAAGGAAGAGCGGGAGTGGGTGCATGGGGCCGTGCATGGCGGTTATTAAAGCGCCTTGCGCAGATTCGCCGGCGCGATCTTCAGCGCCTCGCGGTATTTGGCCACGGTGCGGCGCGCGCATTCGATTCCCTGCTCCTTGAGCAGCGCGGCGATCTGGCTGTCTGACAGGGGCTTGGCGGGGTTTTCCGCGGCGACGAAGCGTTTCATGAGCGCGCGCACGGCGGTGCTCGATGCGCTGCCGCCCGTTTCGGTGCCCAGGCCCGAGCCGAAGAAGTACTTGAGTTCGTAGGTGCCGATGGGCGTCGCCATGTACTTGGCGGTGGTCACGCGGCTGATGGTCGATTCGTGCAGGCCCAGTTCGTCCGCAATGTCGCGCAGCACCAGCGGCCGCATGGCCAGCTCGCCGTGCGTGAAGAATTTCTTTTGCCGCTCGACGATGGCGCGCGAGACGCGCAGGATGGTGTCAAAGCGCTGCTGGATGTTCTTGATGAACCAGCGTGCCTCTTGCAGGCGCTGCTGCATGCCCTGGTGCCCTGCGCCGCCCTTGTAGCCGCGCAGCGCGCCGGCGTAGATGTCGTGCACGCGCAGGCGGGGCAGTACGTCGGGGTTGAGCTGGACGATGAGGTGGTGCTGGCCGTCCCGCCCATTCATGCGCCCGGCCTTGCGCACGATGACGTCGGGCACGACGATGTTGCGCTCCACGTCCGCAAAGCAGCGGCCCGGGCGGGGCTCCAGGCGGGTGATCAGCGCCATGGCCGCGCGGGTGCGTTCCTCGTCGCCGCCGCAGGCCTGGGTGAGCCGGCGCACGTCGCGCCGGGCGAGCATTTCCAGCGGTTGCTGGCAGATGCACAGAGCGGTTTGCACGGTGTCGGGGTCGGCCTCCTTGTCCTGGGCCAGGGCGTCGAGTTGCAGCGTCAGGCACTCGGCGAGATTGCGCGCGCCCACGCCCACGGGCTCCAGGCTTTGCAGCAGGTGCAGGGCCACCGTGAACCGGTGCAGCAGTTCTTCGACCTGCTGCGGGTCGTCCGGACCGGCCAGGCTGATCGCCAGCGCTTCGGGCGGGTCTTCCAGGTAGCCGTCGTCGTTGAGCGATTGGATGAGGAAGTGCAGCGCGGCGCGGTCGGTCTCCGACAGGCGCAGCACCAGGGCCTGGCGTTGCAGGAACGCGGTCAGCGATTCCTGCGTGCGCGCCAGCTCGGTGGCGTCGATCTCGTCGCCTTCGGCGTCGTTGCGGTTGCGCGAGGGCGCGTCGCCGCCCCACTCCGCGTCGTTGGGCGCGATCTCCACGCTGCCGTCGCCGCCCCAGTCGGGCTCCTGCGCCGCGGTGTCCCAGGCGTCGGCGTCCCCCGGCGTCTCGGCGCTGCTGCCCGAGGCGCCGGCAAAGAGCGCCTCGTCGGCGCCGTAGTCGTCGATTTGCACGGGCGTGTCCGCGGCGTCGAGGCCAAACTCCTCGCCCGGCGCCGTGTCCGCCGCGCGCTCGAGGAACGGGTTTTCGTCGAGCATCTGCTCGATCTCCTGCGAGAGCTCGAGCGTGGACAGTTGCAGCAACCGGATGGACTGCTGCAGCTGAGGGGTCAGTGCCAGATGCTGCGAGACGCGCAGCGACAGACCGGGTTTCATCACATTCTGAAATGCTCGCCGAGGTAGACGCGGCGCACCTCGGCGTTGGCGACGATTTCGGCCGGCGTGCCCTGCGCGAGCACGCGCCCGTCGCTGATGATGAAGGCGTGGTCGCAGATGCCCAGCGTCTCGCGCACGTTGTGGTCGGTAATCAGCACGCCGATTCCGCGTGCCTTGAGGAAGCCGATGATGCGCTGGATCTCGATCACGGCAATGGGGTCGATTCCGGCAAACGGCTCGTCCAGCAGGATGAAGCGCGGCCGCGTGGCCAGCGCCCGGGCGATCTCGACGCGGCGGCGCTCGCCGCCCGACAAGGCGAGCGCGGGGGAGGCCCGCAGGTGGTCGACGCGCAGTTCCTGCAGCAGGGCCGTCAGGCGCTCTTCCAGGGCGTCCCGGGAGAGCGGCAGGTGGTCGTCCCCGCGTTGCAGTTCCAGCACGGCGCGCACGTTTTCCTCGACCGACAGCTTGCGGAAGATGGATGCCTCCTGCGGCAGATACGACAGGCCCAGGCGCGAGCGCCGGTGGATCGGCATGTGCGCGACCGAGCGGTCGTCGATGCGGATGTCGCCCGCGTCGCTGCGCACCAGCCCCACGATCATGTAAAACGAGGTCGTCTTGCCGGCGCCGTTGGGGCCGAGCAGCCCGACGACCTCGCCCTTTTGCACGGCCAGCGAGACGTCCTTGACGACCTTGCGGCTGCCATACGACTTGGCCAGGTGCTGCACCTCCAGGCGGCTGCCCGCCTGGGTGCCAGGGCCGGCATGCACGGGTTGCGCGCTCACTTGTCGCCACCAAGACGGTTGCTCGGGCGCAGCACGGGGGCTGGCAGCACCGGTGCGGCTGCAGGGGGCGCTGCATCGTCCTTGGGCGGGGCCTTGGGGGCCAGCACCGCGCGCGCGCGGCCGGTGGGTGCGCCGCCGGCGCCGCTCGAAGATGCGCGCTCGCCGTCCACCGTGAGCACGTCGGTCAGGTTGTTGTAGACGATCACGGCGCCCGTGATCTCGTCGCTGAGCTGCGCACCGCGGTAGCGGCGCAATTCGGCACGGCTGACGAAGCGCATCCTGTCCGCCTTGCCGTCGTATTCGATGACTTCGCTCTCGCCCTCGACGAATTCGTCCGGCACACCCGCCGCGGTATCGCGCTTTTGGCGAAAGAAGGCGCGTTTTCCGGCCTCGGCGGTGAGTACGCCGTGCTGGTAGCCGTCGGTATCCTGGCGCAGTTCGAGCCGCGCGCCGCGCAGCAGGATCGAGCCCTTGGACATGACCACGTGGCCCGAAAACGCGCTCGTCTGCTTGAGTTCATCGTGGCGCAAAGTGTCCGCCTCGATGTTCATGGGCTTGCCGCGGTCCGCCCTTTCGGCATGCGCCGTTCCCAGGGGACAGGCGAGGGCCGCGAGCAGGAGGACGGGGGGATGCGGTGATTCATGGGGCATGATTCTTGCGGGAATTCATTTAACTCATTGTATCCACCGGCTTGCGCGGCCCAAGCGGCTCCGCAGGGGTGCGCCCCGGTTTTTCATGCGCCAAGTGCACCCGGAAAGCGCCCGAAAAAAAGGCCCGGCTATGAACCCGGGCCTGAAAGGATCCCGGAAACGGAGGTTTCGCGAGGATCCAAGGAGACAACTGGTGCGCCAAGGGCCTGCGCGCTCCAGGGCGCAGATTGCTTAGCGCTTGCGCGGAACGGCGGCCTTGGCCGCGTTCGCTGCGGTGTTGGTTACGGCGTTGAAGTTGGCTTCGGCCACGTCAGACGCTTGCTTGACGGCTTTTTGCACCGATTCAAACGCATTGTTGGCCGCAGAGACGGCGCTCTTCATCACGGCCACGGCGGTTTCGGAACCGGCGGGGGCGTTCTTGGACGCGCTGTCGACCAGGTTGGAGAAGGTCTTCTGGGCGTCGGCGGCCTGCGCTTCAAAGGCCCTGCCGAACTCGGTGCCGGTGCCCGAGGCGATGTCGTACAGGTGGCGGCTGTACGCGGCGGTCTTTTCGGCCAGCGGCTGGAACAGGCTCGCTTGCAGCGCCAGCAGTTCCTGCGCGTCCTTCACGCCGAGCACGGCCTGGGTGTGCTCGGCGGCCTCCGTTAGCGCGGCGCGCGAAGCGCTCACGTTCAGTTCGACCAGTTTTTCCACGCCCTCGAAGGCTTTGGTGGTCAGACCGAACAGGGTCTCGATGTTGGCCTTGTGCGAGGCCAGGATTTGTTCAGCGGTCAGCGTCATGTCATGTTCCCGAAAAATGCGGCCCCGGGGGCCAAGGTTGGCTTGCAAAGTACTTGCCGAAGTATCTGCGCTGCTTCCAATCCGGAGAGTCATGTTGCAGTGCAGCATGGAAACGCATCTTAGGGACTTGCCGCGCGATTGCAAGGGAAATTTTGTTGCAGCGCAGCAAATCAAGGTAACTGCCTGAACGTTCTGCATCGCGCCGCGCCGGTTGCGCCGTGTCCGGGGCCGCCGGCGCGGGCGCGGGCGGAATGCGCGGTCGCCGAGCCGCGCAGCGCCCTTGCGAATGGCCGGCGCATGCGATCGCGCCCTCACCCGGTATTGCGCAAGCCGGCCGCAATCCCGTTGATCGAGATGTGGATCCCGGTCTGCACGCGCTCGTCGCCCTGCCCGGCGCGCCAGCGGCGCACCAGTTCCACCTGCAGATGGTGCAGCGGGTCGATGTACGGAAAGCGGTGCGCGATGGACCGGGCCAGCGCCGTGTTGTGCGCCAGGCGCTGCGCGTCGCCGGTGATGCGGGTGAGCGCGTCGGCCGTGCGCTGCCATTCGGCCTCGATGGCGTGGAAGATCTTTTTGCGCAGGCGGGTGTCGGGGACGAGTTCGCTGTAGCGCGAGGCCAGCGCGAGATCGCTCTTGGCCAGCACCATGTCCATGTTCGACAGCAGCGTGCGCAGGAACGGCCACTGGCGGTACATCCTCTGCAGCAGCGCCAGCTGCGCCCCGGGGTCCTTGCCCTCCTGGTTCACGAAGGCCGCGACCGCGGAGCCAAACCCGTACCAGCCGGGCAGCGTGAGGCGGCACTGGCCCCAGCTGAAGCCCCAGGGGATGGCGCGCAGGTCTTCGATCTTCTGGCTGGCCTTGCGCGACGCGGGGCGTGAGCCGATGTTGAGCTCGGCGATCTCGCGGATCGGCGTGGCGTGGAAGAAGTATTCGGTGAAGCCCGGGGTCTCGTACACCAGCGCGCGGTAGCTGTCCATGCTGGTGCGCGAGAGCGCTGCGGCGGCCTCCAGAAACGCCCGGGGGGCGGGCTTGGTGGGTTGCAGCAGCGTGGCCTCGAGCGTGGCCGCCACCAGGGTCTCGAGGTTGCGGCGGCCGATCTCGGGGTTGGCGTATTTCGATGCGATGACTTCGCCCTGCTCCGTCAGGCGGATCTGCCCGCGCACCGTTCCCGGCGGCTGCGCCAGGATGGCCTGGTAGCTCGGGCCACCGCCGCGCCCCACGGTGCCGCCGCGGCCGTGGAACATGCGCAGCTGTATGCCGTGGCTCGCGGCGAGTTCGTCGAACAGCTGCACCAGCGCGATTTCGGCGCGGTACAGCTCCCAGTTGCTGGTGAAGATGCCGCCGTCCTTGTTGCTGTCGGAGTAGCCGAGCATGATGTCCTGTTCGCCGCCGCTGCGCTGCACCAGCGCGGCCACGCCGGGCAGCGCGTAGAACGCGCGCATGATGTCCGCGGACTGCGCCAGGTCTTTGATGGTCTCGAACAGCGGCACCACGATCAGGTGGCTGCGCGCCGGGGAGTCGAGCGTGCCGTCCATCAGGCCGACTTCTTTTTGCAGCAGCAGCACTTCGAGCAGGTCGCTCACCGCTTCGGTGTGGCTGATGATGTAGTGGCGTATGGCCTCGTGGCCGAAGCGCGCGCGCAGCGCGCGCGCCGCCTCGAAGATCGCGAGTTCACCCTGCGTGTGCGCGCCGTACCGGGCGCCGACGACGCGCAGCGGGCGCGCGTCGTTGAGCAGCCCGATCAGCAGCGCGCACTTGGCGGCCTCCGGCAATCCGGCGTAATGGGGCTCGACGCGGGCCGTGGCGAGCAGCTCGGCGAGCACCTCCTCGTGCTTGTCCGAGCTTTGGCGCAGGTCCACCGTCGCCAGGTGAAAACCGAACACCTGCACGGCGCGGATCAGCGGGTGCAGGCGCTCCGCGGCCAGGGCCTGGCCGTGGTGCGATGCGAGCGAGGCCTCGATCACGTGCAGGTCGGCGAGAAACTCCTGCGCGTCGGCGTAGGCGTTCTGCGGCGCGACCGCATGGCGCGCGGCCTCGCCGCCGGTCAGCTCGCGCAGCGTCGCGGCCAGGCGGGCGTAGATTCCCGTGAGCGCGCGGCGGTAGGGCTCGTCCCGGCGGTGTTCGCTGGTGTCGGGCGAGCGCAGCGCCAGCGCCTGCATCGCGTCCGAGACCTGCACCAGGCGCGCGGACAGCGAGAGCTCGCCGCCCAGGTAATGCACCTCGGTCAGGTAGTGGCGCAGCGCCACCTCGGACTGGCGGCCGAGCGCGTGCTCCAGGGTCTGCGCCGTGACGTTGGGGTTGCCGTCGCGGTCGCCGCCGATCCACTGGCCCATGCGCAGAAAGCTGTGCACGGGGTGCGGACCGAGTTCGTTTTCCAGCGCGGCGTAGATCTTGGGGATCTCGCGCAGGAAGGTGGCCTCGTAATAGGAGAGCGCGTTCTCGATCTCGTCGGCGACGGTGAGCCGGCTGTAGCGCAGCAGGCGCGTCTGCCACAGCTGGGCCACGCGCGCGCGCAGCCGGGCCTCGTTGGCGGCCAGCGCGCGCGGGGTCAGCGCGTCCGGGGCGCCGCCGT
>NZ_AFAL01000447.1 GCF_000193225.1 Verminephrobacter aporrectodeae subsp. tuberculatae At4
CTCGGGCGATTCGCCATGCTGCTGGCGCAGGCGCAGCAGGGCCATGTCCATGTCGTAGAGCAGGCGCCGCTGTGCGTCGCTGCGCACCAGGCTTTCCACCCAGAAGAAGCAGGCCAGGCGCTGCCCGCGTGTCACCGGGCGCACCTGGTGCACGCTGGTTCCGGGGTAGATCACGGCGTGGCCCGCGGGCAGCTTGACGCGCTGCTCGCCAAAGGTGTCGTCGATGCACAGCTCGCCGCCGTCGTACTCGTCGGGCCCGGACAGGAATACCGTGCACGAGATGTCGGTGCGCAGGTGCTCGCGCTGCGCGGCCATCCGGCGCACGGCGCCGTCAACATGTTTGTCGTAGTGGTTGTTGCTGCCGCCGTAGCGGTTCACGCGCGGCGGGAACACGCGCCGGGGCAGGGTGGCGGTGAGAAACAGCGCGCTGCGCTCGAGCGCCGCCAGCACCATGGCCGCGATGCGCCGGGCGGCCTCGCAGTCGTGCGGCAGCTGTTCGTTGTTCTTGGCCTGGCGTGCCTGCGTGCCCGCGCTGTCCCTGCCGTCGGCCCAGGGGGCATGGTGCAGCAGCTGGCGGGCGGTTTGCAGGTCCTGGGGCGTGAGCAGGTCGGGCAGGGTGAGCAGCATGGGGCGCTTCGTGAATCATGAGAGGGGGTGCATCTTCAACAAAAAAAGCCGCCCCGGTGAAAGGGCGGCAAAACCTTGAAGAAACCGGGGACGTGTGGCTGTGTCGCTGTCGTCGCAGATCAGAACTTCATGCTGGCCGCGATCTGGAGCATGCGCCCGGCGCCGGGAATGTAGTGGCCGGGGTAGATCGAATCGACGTAGAGCTTGTTCGTCAGATTGCTCAGATTGGCCCTGACCGTGTAGCGCTCGCTGATGCGGTACTCGGTCATCAGGTCGGCGGTCACGTAGCCTGGCGCCGACCAGCCCGGGTTGCGGTTGGGCGTTTGCGCGCTGCGGAAATTCAGGCCGCCGCCCGCGCGCCATGCGGGCGAGATCTGGTAGGTGGTCCACACCGTTCCGCTGTGGCGTGGTGTCAGCGAGGGGCGGGTGCCCTGGCCTTCGGAGCCCGTGGCACCGACGTCGATTTTGGCGCTGGGCATCCACATGTACGAGCCGTAGACCTCCCATTTGGGCGTGATGCGGCCGGTGATGTCGATCTCGGCCCCTGCGGCATGGCGCTTGCCCGACAGCAGGTCGATCTTCAGTTCCGGGTCGGTATTGCGCTCGCGGTACTTGGTCGAGTGAAACACCGCCAGGCGTGTGGTCAGGCGCTTGTCCGCCGAGTCCAGCTTGGCGCCGACCTCGATGTTGCGGCTGGCCTCTGGCGGGGTGTTCACCGTCTTGGAACTGTACGAATAGGTGTCGCCCGAGGTGTTGAACGAGGTTCCGTAGGAGAGGTGGTAGGACTGCAGGGCGTTGGGCTGGTACAGCAAGCCGGCGCGCCGGCTCCATTCGGAGATCTTCTGGCGGTAGCTGGTGGTGCTGACCGGGTCGGGGGCCTCTTTGGGGATGCTGAAGCTGTTGTAGCTGCCGTCCATGTTGTCGTGGCGCAGGCCGACGAGCAGCTTCCAGTGCTCGGCGATCCGGACCAGGTCCTGCGCGTACAAGCCGAAGGCCCTGGCCTTGAAATCGCTCGTGGTGCGCAGCACGCGGCGCGTTTCATCGACGCCCAGGCCATCGTTCGGGCGGCCCACCGTGGTGTCGGGCTTGGGCAGGTCCACGCCCCCCTGCGCGGCGCTGCGTGCCGCGGACACGGTTTTCTTTTCGTGCGCCAGGTCTGCGCCCGTCAGCAGTTCATGCTGCAAGCCCAGTGCCTGGAACTTGCGGCTGAAGTCGCTTTGCAGATGCACGGTGTCGAGGTCCTGGATCTTCAGGTGCGTGCGGCGCATCAGGCGTGTGCCGGGGCCGAAGTTTTCCAGCGTCGCGGCCTGGCCATCGGGCTGCTGGTTGGCGACTGCGAAGCGGATCGCGCCGGCGTGCTGGTCGCGCTCGTAGCGGCCCACACGCAGCTGGGTCTTGAGCTCGGCGTCGCTGTCAAAGCGGTGGGTATGGCCCAGCGTGAGCAAGCTGGCGCCGCCGGCGTTGTAATCGCTCGCGGCGCCGTAGTAGGTCCTCGGGTCCAGCGGCAGCATGGTGGTGCTGCTCGCCGGCGCGCTGGCGTTCGGGCGGATCCAGGGCATGCCGTAGTTCATGCCGTTGTCGTTGTCCAGGTAGTACAGGTTGACCGAAAACTCGTCGCGCGTTCCGATGCCAAAGGCGTAGGTGCCGGCAAGGCCCTTTTTCCTGATGCGGCTGCCGGCGCCGTTGTTGTCGGCGTGGGTCGCCATGGCGTTCAGGCGCAGTGCAGCGTTCTCGCCCGTGTGGATGTTGAAGTCGCCCGTGATGCGCCGGTACTGGTGGCTGCCCAGCGTCAGGTCCAACTGGTGCGTGTCGATCAGGCGCGGGGCCTTGCTCACCTGGTTCACGGCGCCGCCCGTGGAGCCGCGGCCGAACAGCATCGAGGCCGAGCCGCGCAGCAGTTCCAGCCGCTCCAGGTTGAAGGTGTCGCGGTCGTAGAACGCGGGGTCGCGCATGCCGTCGATGAACATGTCCCCCGTGCTTTGCAGGGGGAAGCCGCGCAGGCGGATGTCCTCTTCGCCGCCCTCGGCCGCCAGAAAGGTGATGCCGGCGGTGCTCTTCAGCGCCTCCTTGACGGTGTCGAGATTGCGCTCGTCGATCAGGCGCTCGGTCACGACGGTGAGCGACTGCGGAACGTCGCGCAGCAGCTGCGTGCCCTTGCCGATGCGGGTCTGCGTAGCGCGCACGCTGTCCTTGCCTTCCGGGGCGTCGGCGCTTTCCCGGACCTCCACCGGAGCCAGCGACTTCTCGGGCGCGGTGGTTTGCGCCAGGGTCCCGACGGAGGCGGCGAGCATCAGCGCGCCCAGGGGAAGCAGCGCCTTGTCGGAGGCCGGGCTGCGCGTGGGCGCAGGGGGGGTGGAAGTGGGGGGCTGCATGGAGCCGCGGCGCCGGGTGCGTGATTTTGCCAAGATGGCCTCCGTCATTGGGTTGGGTACAGTCGGCGCACGGATGCGCCGAGAGCAGGCGAGAGGCAGTGGCTAGATCAATATGGCGGTGCTTCGTCGTGCGGTCCCATGCTATATCAAATACGGGTCATTCTCATTCGCATTGATGTTTATGCGCAACAGTTTCCTGTCTGCGCCGCCCCAAAACCGGCTGGACCGGTTTTGGGGCGGCGCTATCTCTCAGGAGACATGCTTGCCGATCAGGCCGGCGAGTTCGAACATCGACACTTGGGGCTTGCCGAACAGTTCCTTGAGTTTGGCGTCCGCGTTGATGTTGCGTTTGTTGGCGGCGTCTTGCAGGTTGTTGGCCCGGATGTAGACCCACAGTTTGCTGACGATCTCGGTACGCGGCAGCGGTGCCGAGCCGACCACGGCGGCCAGCGCGGGGCTGGGGGTGAGCGCCTTCATGAAAGCGGCGCTGGGGGTGCGTTTCTTGGCCGCGGGGGCGCTTGCTGCCGGAGCTTTTTTTGCAGTTGCCATGTTGGGATTTCCTGGTTGGAAGAGAGTTTTCACCAGCGGGAAACGATGCTTTTCCGCTGGCTGTCGGATGCTAATGGGAAAAATCGCGTCTCCAAGGGGGAAACGGTTTTTTTTTGTGTGCAAGCAGGCTACGGGTTCGGCTATCGAACGTATTTCAGGCAATCACCTCCCGGACGGCGTGGCCGCCATGGCAAAGCCCAAAGCGCATCTCATTGTACACAACTCGAACATTCAATCGTAACCTACTGATATTAAAAGGAAATAGCGGAACCTTGATGGATTGGGCGAAGGAAGAATTCAAAGACCTTGACCAGGGCCGATCAGCGGCTGAGCAAGCGCACGGTTTCTTTGGTCGAACGGCCCAGGGGCCAAGCCGCTGGCAAGTATCCCGCAAGCGTGCGGCAGATGGGCGCAGACACAGGCGGCGTACGCCGGACGACACCAGTTGGTCTGGGGCATTCGGGCACCCCATTGACAAAGTGCCGCGACATGCATGCGCGCCCACTGCGGGGTGCTGTGCATTAGGACCTCACCGAACTGGGCTTCACTGCCGGGCTGGTGTTGCTACCTTCTGAGGCCCAGTGCGGCATGCCTGTTCACCCCACCTACGCCGTCACGCCCGAGCGCGAACCGCTGGGCGTGTTGGCCACTGGAATGTGCGCGCGAGCCCAAGAATGTCCAGGGCAATTGCACCGGGTCACTGGAGCGAGGGTCACGCCCGCGTGGCCGAACTCGCCGGCCACGGTGTCTGACATCCGCTTGGGTCCAGGTGGCAGACCGGGGAGCAGACATCGCCCGGTTGATGGCGCAGCGATTTGGGGCACCCTGCCGACTGGCTGATCCGTGCTGGGACGGTCCATGGCTCTCGCAGCACCCGCGCCAGCAGCGATGACTGCACCAGACGCAAAAGACCGAAGGAGCAAGAACGACCTGTTACCACTGCGGCAGCGACGACCGTCTGATGTGACGCAAAATTGTGATGAATTTTGCCAAAAGACGGTATTTGCTGCTATCAGCGCCGGGATCACCCATGTGGTTTGCTTGCGAAGACTGCCCTCTTGCTCCTGCCGCTTTGGTCAACCCTCACCAGTCAATGCGGTGATACCATGACTCAGCAGAAGAAAGTTCCGAATCATGTTTATACCGTGGAACTGCGGTTCTTGGGTGAGCCATCCGAAATTTCAGATCGATTGAATTTGAAACCAAGCAATTCGTTTAGTAAAAAACAAAATCAGAAAATGAAAAGGCCGCGACGCCCATATTGGGGATACAGCGGAAGAGGAGAGACAGGATACCTGCGTAAGTGGGAGTCTTTGGGGGACGGTCTGAAATTTCTTCTTGAAATACTGAGATCCAGAAAATCAGAAATCATTGCCATTGGCCATCAGTTCGATGGACATTGGTGGTGCGGTCACTTCCAATCCAGCTTTAATGGTGGCCCCACGCTATCGCCACAGCTGTTGGCTGAAGTCGGAAGCTACGAGATGCCTCTTTGTATCGACGACTATCATGTTTCAGAAGAGTAAAACTCCGAATCATGTTTACACAGTAGAACTGGTATTCATGGGCGAGCCGTCTGAAATATCAGATCGATTGAATTTACAGCCAAATAATGCATTTAGCCAATCGCAAAACCGACCGCCACCGAGCAGGCAGCATCCCCCATACTGGGGATACAATGGAGAAAGGGAGACGGGATATCAGTCTCGCTGGGAGTCGCTGGAAGATGGTTTGATTTTTCTTCTTGAAGTAATGGATTCCAGAAGAGAAAAAATCATCGCCATTGGTCATCAGTTTAATGGACATTGGTGGTGCGGCCACTTCCAATCCAGCTTTGATGGCGGACCAACCTTGTCTGCAAAGTTGTTGGTCGAAATAAGCAACTACGAAATTCCTTTGCGCATAGCTAATTACTATAGATCAGAAGAGTGAATATCGGATCATACTTTGACCAACGGCCGGACGCAGTTGGCCTTTGGATTACCCACAATGTTGTTATCCACTGCTTTGGATGCAATCGATTTCAAGGTGGACAGTGTCGAAAAATTGATGACAGGAGCACATACGTGAACCACCGATGGATAAATTCTCATGGCGGACCATTAATATTTTGCAGCATGCAGGCCGCATCTGGATGGATGGGAATCACTGGAAGTTCTGTGAAATCCGTAAAGACGGATTATGAACGTGCTTGCGATTCGTTTTCTTATCTGAACGTAATTGACAGCAATATGTCAAAAATTCTGATTTTGGGCGATGAACCATTGGCATCGACAATTTTTCATACCGGGCATGACTTCACAATTGCCCGATGGATATCGTGCGAATCACTGATGGTTTCCGAGATTGCATTAAACGATATTCCGATCGGATTGCCTGAAATAGAAAAATCCGTATCGATGCATATTTATGAAGATGAATCAATAATTTTCGATTCGGCTGCCGTACTTCATGAGTCAGAGGATGAAATGCGCGTCAAAATAAATCCCGGGAAGTATGAAATTACAACAGAACTATTTGATGGAGGGCATCGCTTCAAATTTCTGATTCATCGACTGCGCATGGAGTGAATGATAATTATTTCCGGGAAACTTGGCTGTGTGAAACAGCGACTCGGCATAGGCGCTCTGACACGCGGTCGCGCGCATGAGGGCTGGGCGCTCCTGTCTGGACACTGCTCGCAAGCATGGGGTCGGCATGCTCCAAGCGTTGCGGGCAGCGTTCCATGGTGCTGTCGAGAGCGGCCTGAATGAATTAGTTACCGCTTACTTCAACTCATCTGCCAGAACGCGCACGATGCGCTCGGCGTTCGCGGGCGCTGCGGCTGCTCCGGCCTCGTCGAGCACCGAGACCGTGGTTGACGTGCCCTGGCTGCGCAGCACGATGCGGTATTTCAGCGGCGGTGTCGCAGCGGAATCGCCGAACAGCTTGCCGAAGAAACCGGGCTCTTTCTTCTCGGTGCCGGGCGCCACGTAGCGCACGAAGTAGGCGCCTTCGTCGCGGTTGCGGTCTTCCACGGTAAAGCCCGTGCGGTCCAGTGCCAGGCCCACGAGGCGCCATGCGCGTTCAAAGCCTTCGTCGAGTTGAAGCACCGGCTGGCCGTTGGCGTTGCTCATGCGCGCGGCCTGCGTGCGCGCGGCGGCTGCGGGGGCGGATGCTGCGGCGGTCTTGGATTGCTCCTCGCTCGCGCCGAGCCGGACCATGAGGCGGCGCAGAAATTCGGTTTCGAGTTCGGGGTCGGACGGCCGGGGCTGCCACATCGTGCTGTCCTTCGTGGAATTGCTGTAGACCTCGACCATTCCGCGGTGCGTGACGTAGATCTCCGTGCCACCGTCGGCCTTGCGCTCCAGGCGGGTGCGGAATTTGTCGCGCTCACCGGTCGAGTACAGCGAGTCCAGCAGCGAGCCCAGTGCCGAACGGATGAAGTCCTGCGGCAGCTTGGCGCGGTTTTCCGCCCAGTCGGTTTCCATGATTCCGAGATCGGGTTCGGTGCGTGCGAGCGTAAAGCCGCTGTCTTGCCAGAAATCGCGTACCGGCTCCCAGAGTTTGTCGGCGGGGCGGTCGATCACCAGCCAGCGTTGGCTGCCGGCGCGTTCGATGCGCACGTCGCCCTGCGCCAGCGCTGCGACCTTGCCCAGGTTCGCAGGCTGGGCCGCCTGTCCGGCCTGCAGCGCCGTGGCGGATACGGATTCACCCGCCATGGCGTACCGCGAATCACGCGCCAACTGGGTCAGGTCCGGGGGGACTTCCAGGGTCGGGCCTTTGGCGGCGCTTTTGTAGTCGATCTTGTCCCCCTCGAGGGCGGCGCAGGCGGACAGGGCCATGGCCAGGAGCAGCAGGCCCAGTCGGGCGGTGGCAAATTTCACGCGGAAATCCTTGAAATGTCTCTGGGTGCTGCGGGCTTTTCCCGGCTCAGATCAGGCCGCCGGCAGCGAGCGCGGCTTCGACGGGCGCCTCGTTGCCGCTTGACAGCGGCGTCATGGGCAGGCGCAGGGTGCCGCCGCACAGGCCCATGCGGGCCATGGCCCACTTGACCGGGATGGGGTTGGCTTCGATCAGCAGGTTCCGGTGCAGCGGCAGCAGTTGAAACTGAATCTGCATCGCGCGCCGGACGTCGCCGGCAAGCGCTGCCGCGCACAGCGCGTGCATCAGGCGCGGCGCCACGTTCGCGCTCACGCTGATGCAGCCGTGGCCGCCGCACAGCATGAGCGCGACGGCCGTCGGGTCGTCGCCCGAATACACGGCAAAATCCTTGGGCAGATCGCGGATGAGCCACTGCCCGCGCTCGATGTTGCCGGTGGCATCCTTGATGCCGATCACGCTGGGCAATTGCGCCAGACGCAGCACGGTGTCGTGCTGCAGATCGGCGACCGCGCGGCCGGGAACGTTGTATAGCACCATGGGCAGGTCGCTGGTGGCTTCCGCGATGGCCTTGAAATGCTGGTACAGGCCCTCTTGCGTGGGCTTGTTGTAGTAGGGAACGACCTGCAACTGGCTGTCGGCGCCGACCTTCTTCGCGAATCGCGCCAGTTCGGTGGCCTCGGCGGTGGAGTTGGCGCCGCAGCCGGCCATGATGGGAACGCGCTTGGCCGCCTGCTCCACGGCGACGCGAATGATTTCGCAATGTTCCTGAACGTTGACCGTGGGCGATTCGCCCGTGGTGCCCACCACGCCGATGCAGTCGCTGCCTTCGGCGACATGCCAGTCGATCAATTTGCGCAGCGCCGGGTAGTCCACGCTGCCGTCTTCGTGCATGGGGGTGACGAGGGCGACGATGCTGCCGGTAAGGGGGGCGCAAGAAGAGGTCATGTCTATGGCGGAGGGCGGTGGGCAGGGATTCTAAGCCAACGCCAGGACAGGCCCGCGCGGCGGAGCCGCCCTGGGCCAATGGGGCGACGCAGGTTCCATGGCGCAGCTATGCTGTGGGTCTGCAACAGGAACGAGACGAGCGCTTGACTCCCCAAGCACCGCATTCACCCGGATTTCCCCATGCACTTTCATCCCCTCACCGTACAGACGTGCACCAGCACACCCCTTGGGTCCATGCGCCTTGCTGCGTCCCCGGCGGGCCTGGTCGGCGCCTGGTTCGAAGGCCAGCGCCACGAACCCGGGCAACTGCTCCATGGCGCCGGCGCCTGGGCCGATGCGCCCGGGCACCCACTGTTGCAGGAGGCCGTGCGCCAGTTGCGGCAGTACCTGCACGGCGAGCGCAGCGGCTTTGACTTGGCGCTCGACCTGTCGGGCGCAACGCCTTTTCAGCAAAGCGTGTGGCGCGCACTGCTGAGCATCGGGCGTGGCCAGACCAGCAGCTACGCTGCGCTGAGCCGACGGATCGGAGTCCCCCGGGCGGTGCGCGCCGTGGGAGCCGCGGTGGGGCGCAACCCCTTGAGCGTGGTTCTGCCCTGCCACCGCGTGCTCGGCGCGGACGGCAGCCTCAGGGGCTACGCGGGCGGCCTGGAGCGCAAGACAGCGCTGCTGGAACTGGAGAATGCGCCGGTGCGCGCCGCGGACCCATGCCACGGCAAGGACGGGGCATGACGTTCTATGGCGCCGTGTTCTTGGGTGCGTCCAGCAGATCCCGCACCTGCTGCAGCGCCACCGGGTCTTCCAGGGTGCTCAGGTCGCCCGGATCGCGGTGTTCTGCCACGGCCTGGAGCGCGCGGCGCAGCAGCTTGCCGCTGCGTGTCTTGGGCAGCGCGCCCACGAAGTGCACGCGCGACGGCCGCGCCACGGCACCAAGCTGGCGGTCCACCTGTTGCATGAGTTCGCCTTCGAACTTCAGGCGCGCGGCGGCCGAATCGAGCCCGGTGCTGTCGCGGGCCACGGCGAAGGCCATGGCCGCCTGGCCCTTGAACGGGTCGGCGACCCCTACCACCGCCACTTCGGCGATGTTCGGATGCGTGGCGAGGCTTTCCTCGATCTCGCGGGTTCCCAGGCGGTGGCCGGCGACGTTGATCACGTCGTCGGTGCGGCCCAGGATGAAGTGGTAGCCGTCGGCGTCGCGCACGCCCCAGTCGAAGGTGTTGTAGATCAGCCGGCCGGGCAGGCTCTTCCAGTAGGTGTCCACAAAGCGCGCATCGTCGCGCCACACGGTCTGCATGCAGCCCGGGGGCAGGGGGCCCTCGATGGCGAGCACGCCTTTCTGGCCGGGGGTGTTCAGTTCCTGGCCGCTGGCTTCGTCGATGAGCTTGACGTGGTAGCCGTACATGGCCTTTCCGGGGCTGCCAAAGCGGGTGCTCTGCGGCTCCACGGCGTGCGCCAGCGCGAGGATGGGCCAGCCGGTTTCCGTCTGCCAGTAGTTGTCGATCACGGGCACCCGCAGCGCGTCGCTGATCCACTGCGCCGTGGACGCGTCCAGCGGTTCGCCCGCGAGCCACAGGGCCTTGAGGCTGGAGAGGTCGTATTTTCCGAACCAGTCCGGGTCCTGCTTCCTGAGCACGCGCAGCGCTGTCGGGGCCGAGAACATGTGCGTGACCCGGTACTTCTCGACGATGCTCCACCAGACGCCCGCGTTCGGCCGCGTGGGCAGGCCCTCGTACAGGATGCTCGTCAGGCCCGCGATCAGCGGGCCGTAGATGATGTAGCTGTGCCCCACCACCCAGCCGATGTCGCTGGTGGTGAATGCGGTCTGCCCCGCTTGCGCGCCAAAAATATGCTGCATGCTCGCGGCCAGCGCCACCGCGTAGCCGCCCGTGTCACGCTGCACCCCCTTGGGCCGGCCCGTGGTTCCGCTGGTGTAGAGCGTGTAGCTGGGGTGCGTGGATTCGACCCATTCGCAGGGCACCACGGTGTCCAGTTGCTGCGCGCGCAGCAGCGCCCAGTCATGGTCGCGCCCCGGTTGCCGCGGCATGGGCGCAAGGCCCCGGTCCACCAGCAGCACCGCGGCGGGCTTGTGCTTCGAGCGTGCGATGGCCTCGTCGAGCAGCGGCTTGTAGGGCAGCACCTTGCCGCCGCGCGAGCCCGCGTCGGCGCTCACCACGGCAACGGGTTCTGCGTCCTCGATGCGCAGGGCCAACGAGCCCGCGGCAAAGCCGCCAAACACCACCGAATGCAGTGCGCCGATGCGCGCGCAGGCGAGCATCGCAAAAGCCGCCTCGGCAATCATGGGCATGTAGATGAGCACGCGATCGCCCTTGTTCACCCCGAGTGCGCGCAGCACGGCCGCCATGCGCTGCACCTCGGCGTGCAATTCAGCAAAGCTGTAACTGCGCTCGGTGCCGGTCTCGGTGGAGATCGCCACCAGCGCCGGCTGCAGGGCGCGTTGCGCCAAGTGCCGGTCGAGCGCGTTGTGGCATAGATTGGTGCTTCCCCCCACGAACCACCGGGCAAAGGGCGGGCGGCTGTAGTCGCACACCTGCCGGGGTGGGGTGTGCCATGCGATCAATCGGGCCTGTTCGCTCCAGAATGCGTCGCGCTGGTCGATGGACTCGCGGTAGAAGTCGGCGTATCGGCTCATGGTGCTGTCTCCTTGGCGTTTCTCGTCCGGTCTGAACGCCTGCGCATCCGATCTTGCCACAGGCAAGGGCTGCGAAACGGCCAAGGCCCCGTGGCTTGAATGAACTATTTGATCAGGTCCAGCAGGTCTTTGAACGCCGGGTGCTCACAACTGCCCAGCCATTCGAACGCGACCATCTCGGTCGTCACCAGTTCCGCACCCGCAGCGGCCAAGCGGTCAAAAGCGGCGTCGCGGTTGCGTTCCGTGCGCGAGCCGCAGGCGTCGGTCACCACCCACGGCTCGAACCCGTCGTCGATCAGATCGAGCGCCGTTTGCAGCAGACACACATGGGCCTCGCAGCCGGCGATCACGATGCTGCTGCGTTCGGCGCCCTGCGGGACGGTGGATTTCTGCAGATGTTTGGGCAGGCTGCGCGCGTTGCCGCCCTGGGGCTTGGCGGGCGGGCGCAGCCACTCGCCCAGTCCCTCCCGGGCGGCGCTGAAATGCATCTTCGCCAGCGTCTTCTGGCACAGGGCGCGCAATGCGGCGTCGTTCGCGCCCAGGCGCGAAGGGTTCTGCTCGGTGCCCCATACGGGCAGGTCCAGCATGCGGGCGATCCTGGCCAGGCGCTGGGCATTCGCGAGCACCGCAGGGCCTTCGAAGATCGCGGGCATCAGGCGCTCCTGGTAGTCGACCAGGACGAGTTGGGAGGCAGTGGCGTCAAGCAGCATGGCGTATTTGTCCGTCCGGGAGCGGCAAGGTTTTCATGGGGCATTGTCGCAGCCGCTCTGCCATGCCTGCGCAAATTGGTCGCTGCCCTGCGTGCCAGCCTCTCGCACGCCATGCGGCGGGCTGCTCAGGGCCGCTGGCATCGGGGACAGAAATAGCTGCTTCTTTGTCCCTGGCGAAAAACGCGTATCGCCGTGCCGCAGGCATGGCAGGGCTGCCCGTCGCGGCCGTAGACGTTCGCCGACGTCTGGAAATGCCCCGCCATTCCCTGGGCGTTGGAAAAGTTGCGCAGCGTGCTGCCGCCCAGTTCCACCGCGCGCGCGAGCACGCTGCAGATCGCGGCGTGCAGTTTGCGCACCCGTTCGGCCCCGATGCGCGAAGCCGTCACGCTGGGGCGGATTCCCGCGAGGAAAAGAACTTCGCACGCATAGATATTGCCCACGCCCACCACCAGACGCCCCGCGAGCAGCAACTGCTTGATCGGCGTGCGGCGCTGTTTCAGCCCGAGCGCAAAAGCGGGGAGAGAAAAGGCGTCCGACAAGGGCTCCATTCCCAGTGCGCCCAACAGCCGGATTGCCACCGGGTCCTGCTCGCCGTGCGCATAAACGACGGCGCCAAAGCGGCGCGGGTCGTGCAGGCGCAGGGTTCCCTGGTCGGTCACCAGATCGAAGTGATCGTGCGCGCCTGCGGGCGCCAGCCCATGGCCGAAGCGCAGGCTTCCCGACATGCCCAGGTGCAGCAGCAACAGGCCGTCGCTGGTGTCGGCCAGAAGGTACTTGCCGCGCCGGCGCAATCCCAGCACCCGCTGACCGACCAAGGCCGACGGATCGCAGCCCAGGGGCCAGCGCAAGGGCTTGCCCAGGATGACGGTGCTGATCCGGGCCCCTGCAATCGCCTCGGCGAAGCTGCGGCGCGTCACCTCCACTTCGGGTAACTCAGGCATACAAAGACGCAGGAAACGGGGCGACAGGCATGGATTATTATGGGTCCGATGCTGCCATCCCACTGCTTTCGAACCGCCCTATTGGCCACCGTGCTCGCGCTGACTGCTCAGTCACCATGGGCAGAGCAGCCCGGCGACGAAGGCCGCGCCGACGACGCTGCGGCGGTGTCCAACCCGGCGCTGGACTCGGTGCTGTTCTACGAAATCCTTCTGGGCGAGATAAGCTCCCGGACCGGCGATCCGGGTGCGGGCTACGCCTACATACTGGCGGCCGCGCGCCGAAGCGCGGACGACCAGCTCTACCAACGGGCGGTGGACATTGCCCTGCAATCGCGCTCCGGCGAGTACGCGTTGACTGCGGCCAAGGCCTGGAAAGAGGCCATCCCGCAGTCGCGCGAAGCCAACCGCTACATGCTGCAGATACTGGTCGCGCTGAACCGGATCGGCGAGACCGCTGACTTGCTGCGCCAGGAGCTTGCCCAGTCCTCCGAGCGCGCGTCCCTGCTGGCCGCTTTGCCCGAGATTTACGGGCGTGCCAGCGACAAGGCATTGGCCGCCAGGGTGGTGCAGCGCGCGCTCGTCGATGAGCTCGCAAACCCCGCGACAGCCCCTGCGGCCTGGGTGGCGCTGGGGCGATTGCGCCTGGCCAGCGGCAACAAGAACGGTGCGCTGGACGCGGCGCGCAAAGCGCAGGACCTCGACGGCGAGAGCGCAGACGTGGTGCGGCTGGCCCTGGAGTTGATGGAGGAGAACACCCCCGAAGCCGAGCCCATCGTGACCCGGGGATTGGCCAGGCAGCCCCTTGCCGCGTTGCGCGCGGCGTATGCGCGCGTTCTTCTGGGCCTGCAGCGCTATTCCGACGCCGACTTGCAACTGCAAGCCATCACAGGGGAGAACCCGAAGTTCGTCGAAGCCTGGCTCATGCTCGCCACGGTGCAATTCCTGGAGCAGCGTCTGCCCTTGGCCGAGGCCTCGCTGCAGCGCTTCATGGAACTGCTCCCGGAATCCACCGACGCACAAATGCGGCGCAATGGTCTGACCCAGGCGTATCTGCTGCACGCGCAGATCGCCGAAAAGAAAAAGGACTTTGCTGCCGCAGAAGCCTGGCTCGGGCGCATCGACAACGCGGACCAGGTTTTCGCTGCGCAGAGCCGCCGCGCATCGCTGCTCGCGCGCCAGGGCAAGCTGGCGCAGGCCCGGGCCTTGCTGCGCAACCTGCCCGGCACGTCGGACACCGACAAGCGCATGAAACTGCTTGCCGAGGTGCAGTTGCTGCGCGAGCAGCGGCTCTACGACGACGCCTACAAGGTGCAGGTCGAACTGGTGGCCTTGGCCCCGGGTGAGGCGGAACTGGTCTACGACCAGGCCATGCTGGCCGAAAAGGCAGGCAAGATCGACACCATGGAGCAATTGCTCAGACAGGTGATTGCACGCCAGCCGAAATACCACCATGCCTACAACGCGCTCGGCTACTCGCTTGCGGATCGGGGCCTGCGGCTGAACGAAGCCAAGCGGCTGATCATGAAGGCGCTGGAATTTGCGCCCGGCGATCCTTTCATCATGGACAGCCTCGGCTGGGTAGAGTTTCGCCTGGGCAACAGGGCAGACGCGAAGCAGCATCTGGAAGCCGCGTACAAGGCCCGCCCCGACGTGGAGATTGCTGCCCACCTGGGCGAGGTGCTGTGGAGCCTGGGCGACAAGGAGGGTGCGTCCAAGGTCTGGGAAGAGGGCCAGCGGACAGGCCCGGACAACGAAACCCTCCAGGAAACATTGAAGCGCCTCGGGGTAGGGCTCTGATGCGCGCGGCCGGCACCGCGCCCTGGTCCGCCCTGCGCGCGCGCGCCATGCCGCATCGTTTGCGTTGGAAATTCTGGCCTGCGCTGTGCCTGCTGTGGCTCGCAGGCTGCGCGCAGCTGACGCCCGGGCCTGCGGCACGAGAAGATGCGTGGAGCGGACGGATCGCCTTGCAGGTCCAGAGTCCGAGCGCGCAATCGTTCTCTGCCCTGTTCGAACTGCACGGAAACGCCCGCAGCGGCGGCCTGGTCCTGCTCAGCCCTCTGGGCAACCGGCTCGCGCAACTGGACTGGAGGGACGGTCATGCGCAGCTGCGCAGCGCCCGGGAAACGCGCAGTTCGGACTCCCTGGACGCACTCTTGCAGGACGTGACCGGGACCCGCATTCCCGTTGCCGCTCTTTTCAGCTGGCTCAAAGGCAACCCGGCCACGGTGGCCGGCTGGCAGGCGGACCTGTCCGGAATTGCCGAGGGGCGGCTCAGTGCGCGCCTCGATGACCCCGCCGCGCAGGCCAGCTTGCGCATCGTGCTGACCCGCTGAGCTTCGTTTCTCCATGCAAGCCCTGTACGACCTGCCGGCTCCGGCAAAGCTGAATCTTTTCCTGCACGTCACCGGACGGCGTGCCGATGGCCACCATCTGCTGCAATCGGTTTTCATGCTGCTCGACTGGTGCGACACCCTGCACTTCGAACGCCGGGCAGACGGGGCCATCTCCCGCGAGGACCTGAGTGCCCCGCTGCCTGACGTGGACCTGACGCTCAGGGCTGCGCGGGCACTGCAGGCAGCCACCGGTTGTGGCCAGGGTGCACACATCGGGGTGCTCAAGAGCGTCCCCGTGCAAGCGGGCCTGGGCGGGGGCTCGTCGGACGCGGCAACGGCCCTGCTGGCGCTCAACCGGCTCTGGGGCCTGGGCCTTTCGCGCGCCGCATTGGAGGAGATCGGCCTGACGCTGGGCGCGGACGTTCCGTTTTTTCTGCGTGGCCACAACGCCTGGGTCGAGGGGGTCGGGGAGACGCTCACGCCGCAGCAATTGCCGCCGGCGTGCTTTGCCGTCGTCAAGCCCGCTGCGGGGCTGGAGACAGGGGCCGTTTTCTCATCGCTGGGTTGGAGTCCCGATTGCGGCAGTGCTACAATCGCCGGCTTTGCTGCAGAGCACTTCGATTTTGGCCGGCACTTTGGTTCTTGCCGAAATGACCTGCAGCCGGTTGCCCAGGCACTGTGCCCCGAGGTTTCCGCAGCCATCGAATGGCTCGGGACCCACGGATTGCAAGGCCGGATGACGGGCTCGGGAAGCGCGGTGTTTGCACAAATGCCGCATGCGTTCGACTTGGGTACGGCCCCACCAGGCTGGCAGGTCAGGGCATGCGGGAATCTGATGCATCACCCTCTGGCAGGTTGGGCATCGGACGAGGGTTGAGAGGTGGGCCACTTTCGGTAGCCGGCCTGTGTAGGGGAATCGCCAAGCTGGTTAAGGCACCGGATTTTGATTCCGGCATGCGAAGGTTCGAATCCTTCTTCCCCTGCCAGATTTCTTTTCGCGGCGGGCCTTTTTTCAGACTGCTGGGACGCTCATGCAAGCCACCCCCCCTGACTTCATGGTTTTCACCGGCAATGCCAATCCTGGCATGGCGGCTGAAATTGCCAGATACCTCGGAACCACCCTGGGCGCTGCCGCCGTGGGGCGCTTCTCGGACGGTGAGGTCACCGTCGAAATCAAGCAGAACGTGCGCGCGCGCGACGTCTTCGTCGTGCAGTCCACCTGCGCGCCGACGAACGAAAACCTCATGGAGTTGCTGATCATGGTCGATGCGCTCAAGCGCGCGTCGGCCGAGCGCATCAGCGCCGTGATCCCCTACTTCGGCTACGCCCGCCAGGACCGCCGGCCGCGCTCCACACGTGTGCCGATCACCGCCAAGGTGGTGGCCAACATGCTCCAGACCGTGGGCGTTGCCCGCGTGCTGACCATGGACCTGCACGCCGACCAGATCCAGGGCTTTTTCGACATTCCGGTGGACAACATCTACGCGTCCCCCGTCCTGCTGGGCGATCTGCGCCAGAAGAACTACGAGGACCTGATCGTGGTCTCGCCCGACGTGGGCGGCGTGGTGCGCGCACGCGCCCTGGCCAAGCAGCTCAACTGCGATCTGGCGATCATCGACAAGCGCCGCCCCAGGGCCAACGTGTCGGAAGTCATGCACGTCATCGGCGAGATCGAGGGCCGCAACTGCGTGATCATGGACGACATGATCGACACCGCCGGAACGCTCGTGAAGGCCGCCGAAGTGCTCAAGGAGCGCGGCGCCCGCAAGGTCTACGCCTACTGCACGCACCCGATTTTCTCGGGCCCCGCCATCGAACGCATCGCCCAGGGCGCGGTCCTCGACGAAGTGGTGGTCACCAATACCATTCCCTTGAGCGAAAACGCCAAGGGATGCACCAAGATTCGCCAACTCTCCGTGGCCCCGCTGATCGCGGAAACGATACAGCGCATTGCCAAAGGGGATTCGGTGATGAGTTTGTTCTCGGACCAGGACAGTCTGTTCTGAAGGACCTGCATCCGGGAGCATCGCGTGGGTCTGCCGCAGCCATGGCGCGGCGGGCCTTTTTCAATCAGGGGCACGGCTGGTCGCGGCCGGCCCTTTTCGGGAGCCAACTATGAACTTCGTCGCTTTTGAGCGCGCCAAGCAGGGTACGGGTGCGAGCCGCCGTCTGCGCAATTCGGGAAAAACGCCCGGCATCGTGTACGGCGGTTCGGTCGAACCGCAACGGATCGAGGTCGACCACAACGCGCTGTGGCACGCCCTCAAGAAAGAGGCCTTCCACTCCAGCGTGCTGGACATGGAACTGGCCGGCACGACCAGCAAGGTTCTGCTGCGTGACGTGCAATACCACCCCTACAAGCAGCTCGTGCTGCATATCGACTTCCAGCGCGTGGACGAAAAGACCCGGCTGCACATGAAGGTGCCGCTGCACTACAGCGGCGCGGAAGAGTCCAGCGCCGTGAAGGTCGACAAGTGCATGGTCAATCCGATCGTGAACGAACTGGACGTGACCTGCATGCCCTCGGACCTGCCGGAGTTCATCGCCGTGGACCTGTCGAAGCTGGAAAAGGGCGCGTCCCTGCACCTGAAGGACATCAAGCTGCCCCGGGGCGTGGCGCCCGTGATCCGGGGCGGCCAGAACAACCCGGTTCTGGTTTCCGTGGTCCCGCCGCTGGTGGTCGCCGAGGTCCCTGCCGCCGACGCGGTGGCCCCCGCAGCAGCAGCCGACGCCAAGGGCAAGGCCAAGGCCAAGAGCAAGAAGTAATCCGCGAGCCGGCCCCGCGCGCGGCCGGCTCCGGTTTCACTGCCGCAGGAATAATCGCGCGCATGATCAAGCTGTTCGTGGGCCTTGGAAACCCCGGGCCGGGCTATGCAGCCAGCCGGCACAACGCCGGCTTCTGGTGGATCGACGCGCTGGCGCATGAACTCGGGACCCGCTGCTGCCCGAGCGCAGCTGCCACGGTCTGCTCGCCCGCACCACGGTCCACGGCCAGAACGTCTGGCTGCTCGAGCCGCAGACCTTCATGAACCTCTCGGGCCGCTCGGTCGCTGCGCTGGCGCGCTTTTTCAAGATCCTGCCCGCAGAGATCCTCGTGGTGCACGACGAGCTCGACATCGCCCCCGGCCAGGTCAAGCTCAAGCGCGGCGGCGGCCACGCAGGGCACAACGGCCTGCGCGACATCCACGCGCAACTCGGCGTGCCCGACTACTGGCGCCTGCGCCTGGGCATAGGCCATCCGGGAGTCCGGAGCGAGGTCACCGACTGGGTGCTCAAAAAGCCTTCCGCGGACCAGCGCAGGCTGATCGAGGAAGCAATCGCGCATTCGATCCGGGCGTACCCGGCGCTGCTCGCCGGCGAAATGGACAAGGCCAGCTTGCTCATCCACACCACCCAACCCCCACGCCCCAAACCACCGCGCCCGGTGCAGCTGCCATAGCCGGAGAAACCGGATTCAATTCGGCGCTGCTGCGTGCAGCCGCTGGAATCTCTGCCACAGGGTCTCGTGGTCTTCCACATGCTGCGGGTCCACGGGGATGCACGCCACGGGGCAGACCTGCACGCACTGCGGTTCGGTGAAATGTCCCACGCATTCGGTGCAGCGGCCCGGGTCGATCTCGTAGATCTCCGGCCCAGGGTAAATCGCCTGGTTCGGGCACTCGGGTTCGCACACGTCGCAGTTGATGCAGGCGTCGGTGATCATCAGCGCCATACGAGCTCCCGGGGCGCGGCGCCGCAAACGGCGGCCAAGAAGAGGTGCAGGGCGGCGTGCATGGCCTGTATTATCCCGTCGCGCACGCGTCTTGCCTGCGGCAGCACATAACCGCTATGCTGCGCGCGCATATTCCGACGTGCTCCCCACTCCCACTCATCCCCCATGGGTCTGTTTTTCCTCAAGCGCTTCATCACCCTGCTGGCCACGCTCATCGGCGCTTCCATCGTCATTTTTCTGGTGCTGGAGATCCTGCCGGGCAATGCCGCCGAGATGCTGGTGGGGCCGGACGCGTCGCCCGAGGCGGTGGCGGCGTTGGCCACCAAACTGGGGATCGATCAACCCGCCAGCCTGCGCTATGGGCAATGGGTCGGCGGGCTCGTCGTGGGCGACATGGGCAACAGCCATGCCTACGGCTCGCCGGTGCATGAACTGGTGCTCGAGAGGCTGGCGCTCACGGTGCCGCTGGCGCTCATGGCCATGCTCCTGGCCATGGCGCTGGCCCTGGCCGCGGGTGTCTACGCTGCGGCCCACCACAACCGGATGGGCGACGTGGGCGTGATGGGGTTCGTGCAGATCGGCGTTGCCCTCCCCAACTTCTGGTTTTCCATCCTGCTGATCCTGCTGTTTGCGGTCAAGCTGCGATGGTTTTCCGCCGGCGGCTTTCCGGGCTGGACCGAGGCTGCGGGCGGCAGTCCGCTCGCAGCCCTCAAGGCGCTGCTGCTTCCGGCCATCGCGCTCGCCGTGGTGCAGGCGGCGATTCTCGCGCGCATCACCCGCTCTGCCGTGCTCGAGGTGCTGCGCGAGGACTTCGTGCGCACCGCCCGGGCCAAGGGGCTCTCGCAGCGTGCCGTGCTCTGGGGCCATGTGCTGCGCAACGCCATGATCCCCGTCGTCACCGTGGTGGGCTTGGAGTTTGCCAACCTGCTCGCGGGAACCATCGTCGTGGAGAACGTGTTCTACCTGCCGGGTCTGGGGCGCCTGATTTTTCAGTCCATCTCCAACCGTGACCTGATCGTGGTGCGCAACTGCGTGATGCTGCTCGTGGCCATGGTGGTCGCCGTGAACTTCGTGGTCGACATCCTCTACGCCGTGATCGACCCGCGCGTCAAGGCCAGCGACATCTGATCCACCCCCATGAGCGCCGCCCCCAGCCTCCTGTCCCCCCCCGGCACCACGGCCCCCGGCTGGCTGTGGCGTGCGCTGCGCCACCGCAGCTTCGTCATCGGCGCCGCGCTGTCGCTGCTGCTCGCCGCTGCTGCCATGCTGTCGCTGGTCTGGACGCCCTGGTCACCGTACGAGATGAACCTGCCTGCCAAGCTGCAACCGCCCACGGGCGCGCACTGGCTGGGCACCGACGCCTTCGGGCGCGACGTGGCCTCGCTGCTGCTGGTGGGCGCGCGCAACTCGCTGCTGGTGGGCGTGATCGCCGTGGGCATCGGTCTGGGCCTGGGAACGGCGCTCGGGCTGCTGGCTGCGGCCCGGCG
>NZ_AFAL01000446.1 GCF_000193225.1 Verminephrobacter aporrectodeae subsp. tuberculatae At4
GACGACCCCGCGGGCGCGCAGGCCTGGCGCATCGTGCACCGTGCGCTGAACAGCTGCGCGGGGCGGGTGGTGCACGGCGGCGCCAGCCTGCACCGGTTCCTGGACCAGGCGCCCCATCTGCGGCCGCTGCAGGCGCAGCTCGAAGACTTCTACCGCGCGTCCACGCAGCGTTTTTTCGCGCTCGACGCTGCGCAGACCACTCCGCCCTATCCGCTGGCGCCCCTGTCCCGGGCTCTGCGCGACGCGGAAGAACGCCATCGGCGCTGAAACCCATGCGCCTGGACTTCGCCCAGCCCTGGGTGCTCGCGCTGCTGCCGCTCGCGCTGCTGCCGCTGCTGCGCAGGCGCCGCGATACCCTGCGCTTCTCCTGCATCGCCTGGCTGCCGGCGGACCCCGTCGGGCGCGCGCTCGGCGTCCTCTGGCGCAGCCTGGCGTGCGCGGCCCTGGCCGGCACGCTGCTCGGACTCGCCGGCCCCGGGCAGCCGGGGGCGCAGTTGCAGCGCACCGGGCGCGGCGCGGAAGTGCTGATCCTGCTGGACCGCAGCAGCAGCATGGACGCCAGCGTGCACACCAACGGCCTGCAAACCGCGGGCCGCATGTCGCACGAACCCAAGGCCCAGGTCGTGCGGGAGCTGCTGGGCGAATTCGTCAGCAAGCGGCCGGACGATCGCTTTGCCTTCATGACCTTCAGCACGGTGCCGATCATGGCGGTGCCCTTCACGCACAAGAGCGACACGGTGCAGGCCGCGCTCGCCGCCACAGCCATTGGCCGCGGTCTGCCCGAGACCCGCATGGGCGACGCGCTGCTCGCCGCTATCGACGAGTTCGCGCCGCGCAGCTACTCGGGCAGCCGCGTGATCCTGATCGTCTCCGACGGCGGCGCCCAGCTCGACGAGGCCACGCGCCGGCGCATCCGCGCCGGGCTGGCGCACGAGAAGATCGCGCTGTACTGGATCTACGTGCGCAGCGGTCCGAACGCGCCGAATCTCGACACCGACGAGGCGGCAAACGCCTACGGCCTCGGCGAGGAACTGGCGCTGCATGCGTTCTTCAAGACCTTGGGCACGCCCTACCGGCTGTACCAGGCGGACGACTCGAACGCGATCGCCGCCGCCATGGCCGAGATCGACCGGCAGCAGAACTTCCCGCTCACGATCCACGAGCGGGTGCCGCGGCGCGACCACGCCGGCGCCTGCTACCTGGCGGCCCTGGCGTGCTGCGCCGCTCTGCTCGCCTTCCGGGCGCTGCAATGGCAAAGCTGGGAGGCCACCGCATGAAGCGGCGCAGTGCCCATCTGCTCTTCGGGCTGCTGAGCCTGTGCTGCGCCGGCGTGGCGCTCGAGCGCGGACTGCAGCTGCGCCAGACCCTGGAGCGCAATGCGCAGCTCGTGCGCATTGCGGCCGCGGGCCCGGGTGCGGCACCCGTTGCGCGCCCGGCGGCGCGCGAGCTCCAACTCGCGTTGGCATTGGCGCAGGCGCAGGCCGGCAGGTACGAGGCCGCGCGCGAGGGCTATGGCGCGCTGATCCAGGCCGGCGCACGCGACCCGCTGGCGCAGCAGGCGCTGTTCAATCTCGGCAACCTGTATCTGCGGCAGGGACTGGCGCAGGGCGCCGACGCGCTGCCGCTGATCGAACTGGGTAAGCAGCGGCTGCGCGAGCTGCTGCGCGCCGCGCCGCAGGACTGGGACGCGCGCTACAACCTGGAACGCGCGCTGCGGCTGGCGCCGGAAGAGGACGCGGACTTCCCCGCGGAACAACCGCCGGGCGCAAGGCCCCGCGTCCGGATTCCGGGCTTTGTCACCGGAGACCTGCCGTGACGCCCACCGCGCTGCGGCGCTGGCGCCGCGCCTGGCAGCGCATGCGCGCAGGTTGGCCGCTGGCGCTGGCCATGCTGCTGCTGGCGTTGGCGGTCTGGCCGCCGCGCGTGCAGTGGCAGCGGCCGGTGTTCCACTGGCAGGTCAGCTTCGACATCACGCAGAGCATGAACGTCGAGGACGTACAGCTCGGCGACGCCCGGGTCAGCCGGCTGACCCTGGCGCGCGCGGCGATGCGCGATGCGCTGGCCGCGCTGCCCTGCGGCTCCCGCGTGGGGTGGAGCGTTTTTGCCGACTACCGCTCGCTGGTGATCCTCGCGCCGCTCGAGGTTTGCAGCCACTACGAGGAACTGCTGGCCACGCTCGAGCGCATCGGCGAGCGCATGCGCTGGGCGAACGCGAGCAACATCAGCAAGGGGGTGGGCTGGGCCGTGCGCGGCGCCCGGAGCATGGGCCCGGGAACCGCCTTCGTTTTCCTCAGCGACGGCCAGGAGGCACCGCCGCTGCGCGCCAACGACAAGCCGCCGATGGCGGACATCACGCCCGGCGAGGTCAAGGGCTGGCTGATCGGCGTCGGCGGCGACGCGCCGGTGCCCATCCCCCGCACCGACGGCAGCGGCCAGGCTGCCGGCTACTGGAGACCCGGGGACGTGGTGCAGGGCGCGGCGGGCAGGGACGAGCATCTTTCCTCGCTGCGCGAGGAGCACCTCAGAACGCTGGCCGGACTCGTCGGCGCGGACTACCGGCGCTTGCACACGGCGCACGCGCTCCGGGATGCCCTGCTCGACCGCCGCTTCGCGCAGAGCCAGCCGGCGGACGTCGATCTGCGCTGGATCCCGGCGCTGCTGGCGCTGTTGCTGCTGGTCTGGTGCTTTGCGCCGGATATCGGTCCGCTGGTCGCGCGCCGCAGCGCTACGCGCCTGGCGTGAGGCGGCGCGAGTTGGCGCGGTCGCGGAACACCAGCGGATGCTCGGGCACGCGTTCCGCTGCCTGCCGCACCGCCTGCTGCACCCGGTGGTGTTCGGGGCTCTTGGCGCACGCCGGGTCGGCGGCGGCCGCGTCCCCGGCCAGCAGGTAGGCCTGGCAGCGGCAGCCGCCCAGGTCCTGCTCGCGCTGCGCGCAGCTTGCGCAGGGCTCCTGCATCCAAGCCGTTCCGCGAAAGCGGTTGAAGCCCTCGGAATCGAACCAGATCTCGCGCAGGCCGTGCGCGCGCACGTTGGGGAATTCCAGGCCGGGAAGCATCCTGGCCGTATGGCAGGGCAGGGCCGTTCCGTCCGGCGCCACGGTCAGGAACATGCTGCCCCAGCCGTTCACGCATTTCTTGGCCCGGCCCTCGTGGTAGTCGGGCGCGACGAAGAAGATGCGCATGCGCTCGCCGAGCCGGGCGCGCCAGGCGTTGGTGACTTCCTCGGCGTGTCGCAGCTGCTCGT
>NZ_AFAL01000445.1 GCF_000193225.1 Verminephrobacter aporrectodeae subsp. tuberculatae At4
ACGAGGTGCGCGCACGGCACCCCGCGCTGCCGGTCATCCTGCTCACGGCGCACGGCAACATTCCCGACGCGGTGGAGGCGACGGCGCGGGGCGTTTTCACCTACCTCACCAAGCCCTACGACGGCAAGGAGCTGCTCGGGAAAGTCGCGCAGGCCCTGGCGCTCAGCGCTCCATGCGCCCCGCAGGCGCAAGCCAACGAAGACTGGCGCGCGGGGATCGTGAGCCGCTCCAGCCGCATGCACGATCTGCTCACCGAGGCCTACATGGTGGCCCAGTCCGACGCCAGCGTGTTGCTGCTGGGCGACAGCGGCTCGGGCAAGGAGATGCTGGCCCGCGCCATCCACCGCGCCAGCCCGCGTGCGCGCCGCCCCTTCGTGGCCATCAACTGCGCGGCCATCCCCGAGGCGCTGCTCGAATCCGAGCTCTTCGGTCACGTCAAAGGCGCCTTCACTGGCGCACAAGGCCCGAGCAAGGGGCTGTTCCAGGCAGCCGAAGGCGGCACGCTGCTGCTCGACGAGATCGGCGACATGCCGCCCGCGCTGCAAGTCAAGCTGCTGCGCGTGCTGCAAGAGCGCGCGCTGCGTCCCCTGGGCGCGGTCAAGTCGATTCCCATCAACGTGCGCATCGTCTCGGCCACGCACCACGACCTGGAGTCCGCGCTCGCCACGGCCCAGTTCCGCGAAGACCTGTACTACCGCCTGAACGTGGTCACGCTGGTGCTGCCCCCGCTGGCCGAGCGGCGCGAAGACATCGCGCTGCTCGCGAACCATTTCCTGGACCAGCTGGCGCGCAAGTACGACAAGCGCCTCTCGGGCTTTGCGCCCGAGGCGCTCAAGGCGCTGGCGCTCGCCGCCTGGCCCGGCAACGTGCGCCAGCTCTACAACGTGGTCGAGCAGGTGTGCGCGCTGTCCACCACGCCCCTGGTACCGCTGCCGCTGGTGCAGCGCGCGCTGCGCACGCCATCGACCCCGGTGCTCAGCCTTGCGCAGGCCCGCCAGCGCTTTGAACGCGACTACCTGGTGGGCCTGCTCAGGATGACCGACGGCAACGTGACCGACGCGGCGCGCCTGGCGCAGCGCAACCGCACCGAGTTCTACCGCCTGCTGCAAAGGCACGCGCTGGCCCCCGAAAACTTCAAAAACGACCCCGCAGACGACGACACTGTCGCCGCTGGGCGACAAGACTGAACGTCAGTATGTTGACCCGAAAATAGCGGCACATGGAACTGCACCTTTCGCGCCATGGCTGCGTTGCAAATTCTCGCTGATATAAAGGGTATCTCTGCGGATTTCGCCCTGCCATGGCGCGAAATGCAACAGTTTTATTTTGTGCCGCTATTTGCGGGGAAAAACACCAGTCCGTACCGGAATTTCCCCGCTTTGGCCTCGTACCCTGTCGCCAGATGGCGACAGATTGCGGCTCCAAAGACGCCAATCCAGGGGCATGTACCCCTGCTTACACGCGCTTCGCGCGCCAAGCCGTTGATTTAAAACAGTTTTTCAAAGCTGGCACGGGGTTTGCCCTAGATGTGGCATGCACGCTGTTTTTTCTCCTTCTGCACGCCGCGCAAGGCCGGCGCTGGCGCTCGCCGCCGTGTTGCTCGCAGCTGCGGCGCAGGCGCAGGGCTTTGACTTCGAGAGCCTGACGCGCCTGGCCCGCGACCGCGCGAACGAACCCTATCGCGCGGTCGGCGGCAAGCTTCCCGCGGACCTCGCACAGCTGGGCTACGACCATGTGCGCGACATCCGCTGGCGGCCCGAGCACGCGCTGTGGCGCGCCGAGAAGCTGCCCTTCGAGGCCATGTTCTTCCACCTCGGCCTGTACCAGACCGAGCCGGTGCTGATCAACGAAGTCACGCCCGAGGGCGTGCGCCACATCCGCTACGACCAAGCGGATTTCAACTACGGCAAAAACCAGGTGCAGCCGCAGGCCTGGGGCGACCTGGGCTTTGCCGGTTTTCGTCTGCACCACAACCTGAACTCCAGCGCCTACAAGGACGAGCTGATCGTCTTTCAGGGCGCCAGCTATTTCCGCGCGCTCGGCCAGGGCCAGCAATACGGCCTGTCGGCGCGGGGCCTGGCGATCGACACCGCAGGCGGCGCGGGCGAGGAGTTCCCCCGCTTCACCGAGTTCTGGCTCGTCCGGCCCGAGGCCGAAGCGAAGCAGATCACGGTCTACGCGCTCATGGACTCGCCCCGCGCCACGGGCGCGTACCGCTTCGACATCCAGCCGGGCGCGCAGACCAGCACCACGGTGCACAGCCGGGTGTTCCTGCGCGCCCATGATGGTCGGCCCATTCGGCCCATTCGACCCATTGCCACGCTGGGCATCGCGCCGCTGACCAGCATGTTCCTCTTTGGCGAGAACCAGCCGCGCAAGCAGGACTTTCGCCCCGAAGTGCACGACTCCGACGGCCTGATGATCGCCACCGGCGAAGGCGAATGGCTCTGGCGCCCGCTGCAAAACCCCGGGCAGACGCTGGTGACGTCGTTCACCACGCAAAACCCCAAGGGCTTCGGCCTCATGCAGCGCGACCGCCAGTGGGCCAGCTACGAAGACGTGGAGGCCCGCTACGAACGCCGCCCCAGCGTCTGGGTGCGCCCGCTGCACGACTGGGGCGCGGGCCGCGTGGAACTGGTGCAATTGCACGCGCCCGACGAAACGCACGACAACATCGTCGCCTATTGGGTTCCGCAGCAACTGCCCGCTCCCGGCCAGCCGCTGGAGTTTGCCTACACGCTGAGCTGGCAGGGCGACGCGCAGCAGCGCCCGCCCGGCGCATGGGTGGTGCAGTCGCGCCGCGGCATGGGCTTCGTCCAGGCGGGCACCAAGACACTGCCCCAGGAAGTGCAGTACGTGCTCGATTTCGACGGCCCCGCGCTCCGGGCGCTGCCCGCGGACGCGGCCGTCGAGGCCATGGTGAGCAGCGACGCCAACGCCCGGGTGATCGAAGGCAACGCCTACCACAACCCGGTCACCGGGCAATGGCGCATGACCGTACGCGTGCAGCACCTCAGGGCCAATCGCCCGGCCGAGCTGCGCGCCTTTTTGCAACACGACCAACACGCTGTGAGTGAAACATGGACGCATATCCTTCTCCCCGAGTGAGCCCCGTGGACCGCATCGCACCTGCCGCGGTGGCGCAAAGTGGCGCCGGCCTCCAGCCCCCCCCTGCGGTCCGTAGCCGGCGCAGTGCGCTGCGCGCGCAGCGGCACCCGAACGCGGTGACCGCCCCGCCGCTGCACCGCGGATCGATGACCCCGGTGCCCTGGCGCGGGTTCTGGAACAGCCTGGGAATGGCCCTGCTGCAGCGCCTGGGCATCCGTACTGCCAACGGAACCGCCACCGGCCCGGACGCATCCCCCCCTCCCCCCCCATGGCAGGGTGCCGCACGCCAGCGCCGCCGGACGTTTGTTTTGCTCACCCTGCTGAGCAGCGCGCTGACCAGCCTGCTGTTCGCGAACGTCCAGCCGGACTACGAAAACGCCTGGCTCGGCGCCGGCCAGATCGCGCTGTTCGCAGTCCTTTCCACCTGGCTGGCAAGCGGCTTTCTCACCGGCCTGATGGGCTTTTGGGTGCTGCTGCGCGGCGACCGGCACGCGCTCTCGGTGCGCAGCGTGGCGCAGCACGGGCTCGCGCCCGACGCGCGCACGGCGATCGTCATGCCCATCTGCAACGAAGACGTGGGCACGGTGTTCGCGGGGCTGCGGGCGACCTGCGAATCCGTCGCCGCCACCGGCCACGGCGCGACCTTCGACGTCTTCGTGCTCTCGGACAGCAACGACCCCGCGATCGTCCACGCCGAGCGCGCCGCCTGGGAGGAACTGCGCTGCGCGCTCGCGCGGAGCGGCCAGCAAGCGCAGGTGCAAGTGCAGGTCTACTACCGCCTGCGCACCCGCCGCACGCAGCGCAAGGCGGGCAATGTCGCCGACTTCTGCCGCCGCTGGGGCAAGGACTACCGCTACATGGTGGTGCTCGACGCCGACAGCGTGATGAGCGGCGACTGCATCGTCTCGATGGCCAAGCTGATGCAGGCCAACCCCAGCGCCGGGATCATACAAACCGCCACGCAGGCCGTCGGCCACGTCACGCTGCACGCGCGCGCGCAGCAATTCGCGGCGCGCGTCACGGGCCGGCTCTTCACGCTCGGCATGCAGTACTGGCAACTGGGCGAGTCGCACTACTGGGGCCACAACGCGATCATCCGCGTGGCGCCGTTCATGCGCCATTGCGCCCTCGCGCCGATCCGGGGAACGGGCGGGCTCGCGGGCGGAATCATGTCGCACGACTTCGTGGAGGCGGCACTCATGCGCCGCGCGGGCTACCACGTGTGGCTGGTGTCCGACCTGATCGGCAGCTACGAACAGCAGCCCCCCGACCTGCTCGCCGAACTGCAACGCGACCGCCGCTGGTGCCAGGGCAACCTGCAAAACGCACGCCTCCTGGCCGAGCCCGGAATCCACGCGGTGCACCGCTGCATGTTCCTCACCGGCGCCATGGCCTACCTGTCCGCGCCGCTGTGGCTGGCGTTCCTGACGCTGGGCACGGCGCTGTGGTTCTCGGGCGCGCGGCTGGTGGTCGACTGGCGCATCCTGCCCACCGAACTGCTGGCGCTGTGGGCATGGACCCTGTGCATGCTCTTTCTGCCGCGCGTCCTGAGCCTGGCCGCAGTCCTCATGCGGCGCGAGCACAGACAGTACGGCGGTGCAGCGGGCCTGCTCAGGAGCGCCGCGCTGGAGAGCCTGCTGGCCCTCCTGCAGGCCCCCGTGCGTATGCTGGCGCATTCGCTGTTCGTGCTGGCCGCGCTCACCGGGCTGAAGCTGCAATGGCGCTCGCCCCCGCGCCAGGCCCACGCCCTGCCCTGGCGCCACGCCGCGCGACAGCTCGCGCCGATGAGCCTGGTGATCGGGCTGCCGACGCTGGGCGTGGCGCTGATCGACAGCAGCGCGCTGCTCTGGCTCATCCCCGTGGGCCTGCCGCTGGTGCTGGCGGTTCCTCTGGCGGTGCTCAGCAGCCAGATCGTCCTGGGCCAGGCGCTGCGCTCCCGGCGCCTGCTGCTGATTCCCGAGGAGTCGTGGTCCCCCCTGGTGCTGCGCCGCGCCTGGATGCACGCGGGCCGCCGGGCGGCGGCACCTGGCTGAAACCGGCCGGGGCATGCGGCGTCATTGCGCTGTCGTCAGGTACTGCAAAACACCGTCCCGCGCGCGCACCCCGGAGCATTCCACCCCCCAGACGCGGGCGATGGCTGCGGCGTCGAGCACCTGCTCCGTGGGGCCCACCGCGCACTGCCCGCCGCCCAGCAGCACGGTGTCGTGCGCGTAGCGCAGCGCCAGGTTCAGATCGTGCAACACGACAAGCACGCCAACGCCCTGCTCCAGCGCCCAGCGGCGCACGAGGCCCAGGCTCTGGTGCTGGTGCGCGAGGTCGAGCGCGGCGGTGGGCTCGTCCAGCAGCAGCCAGCGAGCGCAGCGGTCGGGTCGGGGCTCCCAGATCTGCGCGAGCGCGCGCGCCAGGTGGGTCCGCGCACGTTCGCCGCCCGACAGGGCGTTCAGGCTGCGCTCCGCCAGATGCGCAACGCCCGTGGCCTCCATGGCCTGCACCACGATGGCCGACTCCTGCCGGCTGGGGGCCGCGCGATGGGGAAAGCGCCCCATCTCCACCACCTCCCGCACCGTGAAGTCAAAGGCCACGCTGGCCTCTTGCAGCAGCACCGCGCGGCGGCTGGCCAGTTCCTGCGCGCTGAACCGGCCCAGGGGCTGGCCCTGCATGTGGACGCTGCCCGAGCGCGGCGCACGCGCGCCCGACAGCACCGCCAGCAACGTGGATTTTCCTGCCCCGTTGGGTCCGAGAATGGCGCTCACGCGCCCCGCCTGCAGGCGGGCATGCACGGTGACCAGCAGGGGCTGGCCCGGCAGACCAACGCCCAGTTGGTCGCAGACCAGGCCGTCGCATGCGGCCGCGCTCACACCTTGCTCCGATGAAGTTGAAGGCCACGCTGGCCTCTTGCAGCAGCACCGCGCAGCGGCTGGCCAGTTCCGGTGCGCTGAACCGGCCCAGGGGCTGGCCCTGCATGTGGACGCTGCCCGAGCGCGGCGCACGCGCGCCCGATAGCACCGCCAGCAGCGTGGATTTTCCGGCCCCGTTGGGCCCGAGAATGGCGCTCACGCTCCCCGCCTGCAGGCGGGCATGCACGGTTGGCCAGCAAGGGCTGGCCCGGCAGGCCCACGCCCAGTTGGTCGCAGACCAGGCCGTCGCATGCGGCCGCGCTCACACCTTGCTCCGAAGCTGGCGCAGCATGAGCAAGAACAAGGGCCCGCCGATGCAGGCGGTGAGCACCCCCAGCGGCAACTCCGCCGGCTTGACCAGCGTGCGCGCCACCGCGTCCGCCGCGAGTACCAAGGCGGCGCCCAGCAGGGCCGATCCCGGCAGCACGACGCGGTGGTCCGGCCCCGCCACGAGGCGCACCCAGTGCGGCGCCACCAGGCCGATGAAGCCGATGATTCCGCTGGCCGCCGTCACCGCGCCCACGGCCAGCGCCGCCACCAGCACGGCCCTGCGCTTGGTGCGCTCCACCGGAACACCCAGCAGCGCGGCCTGCGCCTCGCCCAGGGCAATGGCATTGAGCGCGCGCGCCAACGCCAGGCCCAGGGCGCAGGCCGCGGCGACTACCGCGCTCACCAGCAGCACGGCGCTCCAGCGCGCACCGCCCAGGCTGCCGAGCAGCCACATCTGCAGGTTGCGCAGTTGCTCGTCGGTAGAAATGAAGCTGAGGTAGCCGAGCCCCGCCAGGGCCAGCGCGTTCACGGCCACACCGGCCAG
>NZ_AFAL01000444.1 GCF_000193225.1 Verminephrobacter aporrectodeae subsp. tuberculatae At4
AGCGGAGCAGCCGGTCATGAATGGGCTGTGCGGCAGCACCACAGGTCGGGCACGCCAGGGCGGCGCCTTGGCAGCCAATCTCGAAATCGATCCGGCGGTCGGTGGTGTTGAGCTTGACGTTCTCGACAACCCACGGCGCTTGCAACCCCAGCGCATTGGTGAACAGCGCTTCCATTTCAACACTCATCAGACACTCCCATGCTCAACACCAACCCGACGGACCTGCCGACAAGCCCAAGGCGACCTGCCCATCAGCATCCACTACCAGCGGCTATTGTGCATGTTGGTTTCCACACGAAACGACGAGGAGCCCTTGCGTTTCTCCGCGATGCGCTGTCCATACCCGGATCGACCCAGGGAAATGCGGGAAGCCTGCTGTGCTGAATGTCCCATATCCATACCCCCGTTCCTGTGCGGCAAGATAATAGATTCGCAGGAACTATAAATCCAAACTTCCGCACCTTAGTCTAGGCGATTACCCTTGGGATCTCCAGATTCTCTTGGACATGCGTATCGCGCAGTGCGTCAAATAAAACTGATCTTATCTGGCGAGCGGATTGCTGAGCGGCCATCCCCAAGGATTCGCGGTGCGCGGCTCTGGATTCCAGATAATCAGTACAGTAGCGAAACATAATGCCATTGCAAATATCCATACATTTGTTGAACAATAAGCGGGGCATCGAGGCAGTCAATGCGTTCGGTGTTTTGAAGGACTGCGCCGGCGTGCTGGTGCATGACTGCCGGGCGCCAATCACACGGATGTCCTTGCAGGACAATGGATCTTCCTGCGCGCATGGGCTTACACTCCTGGGCCCGCATGCCGCCGATCTCCCGCACCCCGCCGCTTTCATCCATTCATCCCTGTCCGACAGATACCCAGGGCCTGCGCCTGCAGTCCGGCTCCCGGGCCCTGCGCGCCGGGGTCGAGCTGCTGTCCTCAATGCGCTTTGCGATCTCGCTGCTGACGCTGATCTGCATTGCCTCGGTGATCGGCACGGTGCTCCGGCAGCACGAGCCGGCGGTCAACTACGTGAACCAGTTCGGTCCTTTTTGGGCCCGGCTCTTTGCCGCGCTCGGGCTCGACGCGGTGTACGGCGCCTGGTGGTTCTTGCTCATCCTGGCGTTCCTGGTGCTGAGCACCTCGCTATGCATCGCGCGCAACACGCCGAAAATTCTCGTCGACCTGCGGACCTGCAAGGAAAACATCCGCGCGCAAAGCCTCGTGGCCTTTCACCACCGGGCGCAGGCGGATCTGCCCGCGTCTGCCGAGGCGCAGGCGCGCCGCATCGGCGCACTGCTCGCGGGCGGCGGCTGGAAGGTGCGCCTGCAGCAGCGCGACAGCGCGGCGGGCCCCGCAACGGGCTGGATGGTCGCCGCCAGGGCCGGCGCCGCGAACAAGGTCGGCTACATCGCCGCGCACAGCGCCATCGTGCTGGTGTGCCTGGGCGGGCTGCTCGACGGCGACCTCATGGTGCGCGCCCAGATGCTGCTCGGCGGCAAAACGCCCTACCAGGGCGGCGGCTCGATCGCCGACGTGCCGCCCGGGCATCGCCTGTCCGAGCGCAACCCCAGTTTTCGCGGCAACCTGCTCGTGGCCGAGGGCGCACGCTCGGGCACGGCCGTCCTGAACCAGTCCGACGGCGTGCTCTTGCAGGAGCTGCCGTTTGCCATCGAGCTCAAGAAGTTCATCGTCGAGTACTACTCCACCGGAATGCCCAAGCTGTTCGCGAGCGAGATCGTCATCCACGACAAGGCCACGGGGCAGAAGACGCCGGCGCGCGTGGAGGTGAACCATCCTGCAAGCTACGGGGGCGTGGAGATCTACCAGTCGAGTTTTGACGACGGCGGCTCACTTGTGCAGCTGCGCGCCGTGCCCATGGCGGCGGGTGTCCACGCGTTCGAGGTGCAGGGCGTGGTGGGCGGCTCCACGCAGCTCACGCGCCAGGGCAGCGGAGCGGGCAGCGAGTTGCTGACGCTGGAGTTCACGGCGCTGCGCGCGATCAACGTCGAGAACTTTGGCGCGGCAGACTCCGACGGCAATGGCGTGGACGTGCGCGCGGCCGTGCAGGCGCGCCTGGGCGCGGCGAACAAGACCGCCACCCGAAAGGAACTGCGCAACGTGGGCCCCAGCGTGGGCTACAAGCTGCGCGATGCGGCGGGCCAGGCGCGTGAATTCCACAACTACATGCTGCCCGTGGACATGGGCGACGGCGTTCCGGTATTCCTGCTGGGGGTGCGCGAATCACCGGCGCAGCCCTTTCGCTACCTGCGTATTCCGGCCGACGGGCAGGGCGCAATGGATGGCTTCGTGCGCCTGCAGGCCGCGCTTGCCGACCCCGACGCGCGCGCGCAGGCCGTGCGCCGCTACGTCGCGCAGGCCGTGGACGCCACGCGCCCCGATCTGGCCGAGCCGCTGCGCCAGTCCGCCTTGCGCGCGCTGGCGCTGTTTGCGGGCCAGAGCCCGGTGGACGGCAAGCCCGGCGGCGGGCTACAGGCCATCTCCGACTTCATGCAGGCGAATGTTCCCGAGGCCGAGCGCGCGCGCACGAGCGAGGTGCTGGTGCGCATTCTCAACGGCTCTTTGTTCGAGTTGGCCCAGTTGTCGCGCGAGCGCGCCGGCCTGCCGCCGCTGCCGCAGGACGAACAGACCCGGGGCTTCATGACGCAGGCCGTGATCGCGCTCAGCGACGCGCAGATCTACCCCGCGCCGATGGCCTTTGAACTCAAGGATTTCACGCAGGTGCAGGCGAGCGTCTTCCAGGTGGCGCGCGCGCCTGGCAGAAACGTCGTCTACCTGGGCTGCGCCTTGCTGATTCTGGGCATTTTTGCCATGCTCTACGTGCGCGAGCGGCGCGTCTGGGTCTGGCTCACCCCCCGGGGCGACGGTTGCCAGGCCAGCATGGCCCTGTCGAGCAACCGCAAAACCATGGACGGCGATCAGGAGTTTGCCCGGCTCGCACAGAAACTGATCGGAGTCCCACCCCACGAAAGCAGCGCATGCATACCGCCACCACGACCACCACGATCACCCTGAACCAAGGTTTCTTCGCCCGGCGCAGCGGGTTTGACTGGCTGTTTGCCGCCATCGTGGCCGCGGGCGGCCTGTACGCGCTGCAGCGCTACGGCGGCTACATGGACGCCTACGAGCAGGGCATCCTGCTCGGGGCCATTCCCGGCGCGCTCTGGCTGGGCTGGTTCTGGCGCCCGCTGCGGGTGCTGATGCTCGTCGTCGCTGCGGCGGCGCTGCTGGCGATCGGCCTGTACCAGCAAGACGGCGCGGGCAGCCTGGCGCGCGCCGAGACGGTGTTCGCCCTGAAATACTTTCTGTCAAGCCAGTCCGCGATCCTGTGGATGAGCATGCTGTTCTTCATGAGCACCGCCTTCTACTGGATCGGCATGTTCGCGCGCGGCGAGGGCCGGACCATGGGCCTGCTCGGCGCGCGCATCGCCTGGGCGGCGCTGGCCATGGCGCTCATCGGCACGCTGGTGCGCTGGTACGAGAGCTACCTCGTCGGCACGGACGTCGGCCATATCCCGGTGAGCAATCTGTACGAGGTGTTCGTGCTGTTTTGCTGGATGACCACTGCGTTCTACCTGTACTACGAGCAGCAGTACGGCACGCGCGCCTTGGGCGGCTTTGTGATGCTGGTGGTGAGCGCCGCGGTCGGCTTCCTGCTCTGGTACACCGTGGTGCGCGAGGCGCACGAAATCCAGCCGCTGGTTCCCGCGCTCAAGAGCTGGTGGATGAAACTGCACGTTCCGGCAAATTTCATCGGCTACGGCAGCTTTGCGCTGTCCGCCATGGTGGCGTTTGCCTACCTCGTCAAGCGCCAGGCCGCGCAAACCCGCTGGTACCGGCTGGCGCCCCTGTGGCTGCTGGGCGTGGCGCTGTGCTTTGAACCCGTGGTCCTGCGCCAGGGCGCAAGCGAGAACGCGGGCAGCTACTGGACGGTGTACTTTGGCGTCTCGGCCCTGATCGTCGCGGGAATCCTGCTCGGGCGCACGCGCATTGCGCAGCGCCTGCCGGCGTTCGAGGTCCTGGACGACATGATGTACAAATCCATCGCCATGGGCTTTGCGTTCTTCACCGTCGCCACCGTGCTCGGCGCGCTGTGGGCCGCCGAGGCCTGGGGCGGCTACTGGAGTTGGGACCCGAAGGAAACCTGGGCGCTGATCGTCTGGCTGAACTACGCCGCCTGGCTGCACATGCGGCTCATGAAGGGCCTGCGCGGCACCGTATCCGCCTGGTGGGCGCTCACGGGCCTGGCGGTCACCACCTTTGCGTTTCTGGGCGTAAACATGTTTTTGAGCGGGCTGCACAGCTATGGCACGCTCTGAATCTGCCGGAGGCGGGCCACCAGGGGGCGCAACATTTGGCGACCTGCCGCGCCCGGGCATGCCTGCCGATGGCGCCTAGAATCGCGCCTTCAGCCCCTGGATGTAAACCATGAACCGCTGCACCACGACCCCACCCCTTCCGCCCCCCGCACGCCCCCGCTGGCGCGCATGGTTTGTCTGCGCCTTGCTTGCCACGCTGCTGCCCGCCGCCGCGCAAGCGCAGTCCGCGCCGGGCGCGGGCCGCAGCTTTCCGCAGCGGGCGCTGCGCGGCATACTGACTCTCGTGAGCACCTCCGAGGCCACACTCAACGGCCAGCCGATCCGCCTTGCGCCGGGCCTGCGGCTGTTCAGCCCGCAAAACGCCTTGGTCATGGCGCATCCCCTCATCGGCCAGCCCCTCCGGGTGAATTACCTGATCGAAGTCAGCACGGGCATGCTGCACACCGTCTGGATCCTGACCGAAAACGAAGCCGCGCAGCCCCGCAAGGGCAGCGCAGCGATCATCAGCAACATCGTCACCCACCCGAACGCGGTGTCGAAGTAGCGCGCAATCCGTGCGCGTTGGCGCACCTGCCGGATGCGCAGTCGCCGCGCCACGCAGGCAGCGGTGTCCATACGCCATTTGGGAAAATTTCCATGGTCAAAAAAGTCTTCATCAAAACCTTTGGCTGCCAGATGAACGAGTACGACTCGGACAAGATGGCCGACGTGCTGCGCGCCGCGCAGGGCTACGAAACCACCCGAAACCTGGACGAGGCCGACCTGATTCTGTTCAACACCTGTTCCGTGCGGGAAAAGGCGCAGGAAAAGGTCTTCAGCGACCTGGGGCGCGTCAAGCACCTCAAGGCCCGGGGGGTCAGGATCGGCGTGGGCGGCTGCGTGGCGAGCCAGGAGGGCGCGCAGATCATCGAGCGCGCGCCCTATGTGGACCTGGTGTTCGGCCCGCAGACCCTGCACCGCCTGCCCGAGATGCTCGAACAGTGCGAGCGCCTGGACCGGGCGCAGGTGGACATCAGCTTTCCCGAGATCGAAAAGTTCGACCACCTGCCACCCGCCCGCGTCGAAGGCGCAAGCGCCTTTGTCTCGGTCATGGAAGGCTGCAGCAAATACTGCAGCTACTGCGTGGTGCCCTACACGCGCGGCGAAGAGGTGAGCCGGCCCTTCGACGATGTGCTGGTGGAGGTGGCGGGCCTGGCCGAACAGGGCGTCAAGGAGGTCACGCTGCTGGGCCAGAACGTGAACGCCTTCCGGGGCCGGATGGGCGACACGGCGGAGCTCGCCGACTTCGCGCTGCTGCTCGAATACGTGGCCGAGATTCCGGGAATCGAACGCATCCGCTTCACCACCAGCCACCCCAACGAGTTCACGCCCCGCCTGATCGGCGCCTACGCCCGCATCCCCAAGCTGGCCAGCCACCTGCACCTGCCCGTGCAGCATGGAAGCGACCGCATCCTGATGGCGATGAAGCGCGGCTACACGGCCATGGAGTACAAAAGCACGGTGCGCAAGCTGCGCGCCATCCGCCCCGCCCTGGCGCTGAGCAGCGACTTCATCGTCGGCTTCCCGGGCGAGACGCAGGACGACTTCGACAAGACGATGCGGCTCATCGACGAGATCGGCTTCGACAACAGCTTCAGCTTCCTCTTCAGCCCCCGCCCCGGAACGCCGGCCGCCAGCCTGCACGACGCCACGCCGCACGCGGTGAAGCTGCGCCGCCTGCAGCAGTTGCAGGGGGTCATCGACGCGAACATCCAGTCGCTCAGCGCCGGCCTCGTGGGCACGGTGCAGCGCATTCTGGTGGAGGGCGCATCCCGGCGCGACGCCGCCGAACTCATGGGCCGCACCGAGTGCCGGCGCACGGTCAACTTTGCCGGCCCGCCCCACCTGGTGGGGCAGATGCTCGACGTGACGATCACCGAGGCCCGGCCCTACACGCTGCGGGGCGCGGTGCCTGCGCCTGCCGCAGCCCGGACCGTCTGAGGTGCAGCGGGACGGACGCGACCATGCCCCCGGAAAGCCCGCACAGCGCGCCCGGGCGGACATCCGGTTCGCATGGACCCTCGTTTCAGCAACTCCTGCTGTTGGCGTTCCTGCTCCTGGCCGGCCTGCTCGGCGCGAGTTCGCTGCGCGCGCTCCACACCCTGGAGCAGCTCATGCTGCAAAGCCGCGATGGCGCTGCGCAGGCCACCGATCTGAGCGCAGCAGCGCAGGCGCTGAGCCAGCGCGGGCAGGCGCTGGAGCGCGCCGCCCGGCAGTCTCTGGTGCTGCACGACCGGCCCTTGCGCCGCAGCTTCGAGAGCATGTCCGTG
Organism: Verminephrobacter aporrectodeae subsp. tuberculatae At4; assembly: GCF_000193225.1. Taxonomy (GTDB): domain Bacteria; phylum Pseudomonadota; class Gammaproteobacteria; order Burkholderiales; family Burkholderiaceae_C; genus Acidovorax; species Acidovorax aporrectodeae. Next base: position 6,648 of record NZ_AFAL01000444.1, read on the forward strand.
GAGGCGCAGGCGATTCTCGAACGGCTGCGCGCAGGGGCGCTGCCTGCGGACCAGGCCAGGCAATGGCGCAGGCATCTGGACGCAATCGAGGCGCTGCTGGACGCGCCCCCGGAGCGGGCGCTGGACAACGAGCGCCTGGTGGCCGAGGAGTTCGTGGCGCTGGCCGCGCTGCACGCCGCCATCGTCGCATCGGTGCAGGACATGAATGCCCGGCGCGCCAAGGAATTGCAGGGCCGGATCGAGGCCAGCCAACGCAACGTGACGCACCAGGTGGTGGGCGCGATCGTTCTGGCGCTGGCGCTCGCGCTGGCGCTGGGAATCTGGCTGGCCCGCCCGTTCAAGCGCCTGGAAGGCGCGATCCGCCGGCTCGGCGAGAACCGGCTCGATCAAGCCGTCCTCATCAGCGGCCCCGGCGACGTGCGCCGGGTCGGACAGCAGCTCGAATGGCTGCGCCTGCGCCTGCTGGAACTCGACGCCGACAAGGCGCGTTTTCTGCGCCATGTCTCGCACGAACTCAAGACGCCGCTGGCCGCGCTGCGCGAGGGCGTGGCGCTGCTGCAGGACGGGGTGACCGGCGCGCTGAACACCGGCCAGCGCGAGGTGACGCAGATCCTGCAGCACAACACGCTGGTGCTGCAGCGCGAGATCGAGGCCCTGCTGCGTTTCAACGCGGCCGCTTTCGAGGCGCGCCAGTTGCAGCGCCAGGACACCGACCTGCTCGCGCTGCTCGAAGCCCAGGTCGAGTCCCAGCGCCTGCAATGGCAGGCGAAAGACCTGCGGGTGCAGATCGAAGGGCCTGCGCTGTCCCTGCAAATCGACGCCGACAAGATCGCTGTGGCCGTCGGCAATCTGCTCTCGAATGCGATCCGCTTTTCACCCCAGGGCGCGACGGTGCGGCTGACCCTTTCCTGCCCGCCGGGGTGGGTGCGGCTGGACGTCTCGGACCAGGGCCCCGGCGTCGCCGAGGACGACCGTGAGCGCGTGTTCGAGCCCTTCTACCGCGGGCTGCACCAGCCCGGCGACGCGGTGCGCGGCACCGGAATCGGCCTGTCCATCGTTCGGGAATACGTGGCCGCGCATGGCGGCCAGGTGCGCGTGGTGGACGCTGGCGATCACTCCTTTTTTCGCATGGAGCTGCCGCATGCCTGACCATCTCGCGCTGCACGCCGGCGCCGCTTTGCGCCGCTTCCTCTCGCCGGGCAGGGCGGCCTTGCTCGGGGCGTTCCTGCTGGCCGGCTGCGGCGCGCCCGACACCCGGCCGGCGCCCACCATGCCTGCCGCCGCGGCGCCCGCCGACGCAGCGTCGTCAACGCCAGGGGACGGGGTCGCGCCGCCGGCCCTGGAAGACCCGGTCGCGCAGTGGCTGGCGCAGGCAGCGCGCATCCTGCGCCTGGCGCCGGCCGACCTCCCGCAGGAGATCGCCCGCCTGGACGCGGCGCAGGAAGCCTCCCGGCAGGTCCCGCTGCTGCTCGCCATGGCGCTCGCGCAGACCCGCCAGCCAGCAGACACGGCGCGCGCGCTGGGGCTGGTGCAGCGGGTACTGGGCGACAACGCCCCGGCCGCCCAGACCCTGCACCCCTTGGCGCAGTTGCTCGAGTCGCGCCTGCTGCTGCAGCGCCGGCTGGAAGAGCAACTCGACCGCCAGGCCCAGCAGCTGCGCGATTCCCAGCGCCGCAACGAGCAGCTCAACGAGCAGCTGGAAGCCATGCGCGCCATCGAGCGCAGCCTGACGACCCGCCCCGCAGCGCCGCCCGCATCCGGCAACGGCGGCGCGCGCCCCCGGCCCGCGCAATAACGCCGCGCCGCAACGCCCATGGCCGCCCCCCCCGCGCGCATCCTCATCGTCGACGACGACGCCGACATGCTGCGGCTGCTCGCGCTGCGCCTGAGCGCCGCAGGCTACGCGGTGGTGGCCGCAGAATCGGCCGAGGCCGCGCTGGCGCAACTCGACCTGGTGCACCCGCAGCTCGTGCTCAGCGACGTGCGCCTGCCGGGACGC
>NZ_AFAL01000443.1 GCF_000193225.1 Verminephrobacter aporrectodeae subsp. tuberculatae At4
CGACCGCTACGGCGAATCGGCCCCCGCGCCTGCGCTGCTCAAGCATTTCGGCTTCACCGAAGAAAACCTCGCGGCCACCGTGCGCGCCGTGCTCGGCGGGCGCCGCAAATAAGCCGCCGCCAGTGGATTTTTGCAGAGCAACTTTGGACAGGGAAAACGCCATGACGATCAAAATCGGTATCAACGGCTTCGGCCGCATCGGCCGCAACGTGCTGCGCTGCGCCATCCTGAACTTCGACGATGTCGAGGTCGTGGGAATCAACGACCTGCTCGACCCCGACTACCTCGCGTACATGCTGCAATACGACTCGGTGCACGGGCGCTTTCAGGGCACCGTCTCGGTCCAGGGCAACACCCTCATCGTCAACGGCCGCAAGATCCGCCTGACGCAGGAGCGCGACCCCGCCCAGCTGCGCTGGAGTGAAGTCGGCGCCACCGTGGTGATCGAATCCACCGGCCTGTTCCTGGACCATGCCTCGGCGCGCAAGCACCTGGACGCGGGCGCCCACAAGGTCATCCTGTCGGCCCCCTCCAAGGACGACACCCCGATGTTCGTGTTTGGCGTGAACCACGCAAGCTACGCCGGCCAGGCGATCGTCTCCAACGCCTCGTGCACCACCAACTGCCTCGCGCCCGTGGCCAAGGTGCTGCACGACAAATGGGGAATCAAGCGCGGCCTGATGACCACGGTGCACGCCGCCACCGCCACGCAAAAGACCGTTGACGGCCCTTCGAACAAGGACTGGCGCGGCGGTCGCGGCATTCTGGAAAACATCATCCCGTCGAGCACCGGCGCCGCCAAGGCCGTGGGCGTGGTGATTCCCGCGCTGAACAAGAGGCTCACCGGAATGGCGTTTCGCGTTCCCACCTCCGACGTGTCGGTGGTGGACCTGACCGTGGAGCTCGAAAAGCCCGCCAGCTACGAAGAGATCAAGGCCGAAATGAAGGCCCAGTCCGAGGGCGCTCTCAAAGGCGTTCTCGGCTACACCGAAGACAAGGTGGTGGCCACCGACTTCCGCGGCGACCCGCGCACCTCGATCTTCGACGCCGACGCCGGCATTGCGCTCGACGCCCACTTCGTGAAGGTCGTGAGCTGGTACGACAACGAATGGGGCTATTCGAACAAATGCCTGGAGATGGCGCGCGTGGTGTCGCAGGCGCACTGACGAATTGCCGGCCGCCGGCCCCCGTCAGCGCGCGGCCGCCGTTGCCGCGCCGGCGGCCGACTGCGGCGCGCTGGCAATGTGCACCGTCCGGGTGGGGAAGGCGAACTCGATTCCCCGGGCCCGGAGCTCGCGCATCAGCCCCAGGTTGACGGCCTGCTGCCGGTCCATGTAGACGCCGTAGGCCGGGTCTTCGACGATGTACACCACTTCGTAGTCCAGCGAGCTGGCTCCGAAAGCCTTGAAATGCGCCCGGTCGAAGCGCAGCTGCGGCTGCGCTTCGACGAGCTGGCGCACGATGCCCGGAATCGCCTCGGCCTGCTCGGCCGTGGTGTCGTAGGTCACGCCGAAGCCGAATACGATGCGCCGCTGTTCGAGCAGCCGGTAGTTGCTGATGGTCTGCTTGAGCAGGTCGGTATTGGACATCACCACCTGCTCGCCCTGCAGGCTGCGAATGCGCGTGGTCTTCAGGCCAATGGCCTGCACGGTGCCCGAGACGCCGCCGACCACGACGAAGTCCCCGACTTCAAAGGGCTTGTCCACCGCGATGGACAGCGACGCGAACAGATCGCCGAGGATGTTCTGCACCGCCAACGCCAACGCAATACCGCCCACCCCCAGGCTGGCCACGAAGGCCGTGACGTTCACGCCCAGGTTGGACAAGATGGCCAGCAGGACGACGCTCCACAGCAGGGCGCGCAGGCCCCAGGACATCAGCGTGGCCGAGGCGCTGACCTGCGCCGCGCCCGTCGCGGACGGGTTGCGTTCCACGTACCGGCGCACGCCGATGCCGATGGCGCGCATCCCCCACAGGCCGATCTGCAGCGCCACGGCCACGAACCACAGCTGGCTCAGGCGGCTCTCCCAGCGGCCGGGCAGGTCCAGCAGGCTCGCGCCCACGAGCAGCGCCAACGCCGCCATCAGCATGTGGTGCGTGCCCTGGAACACGTCCACCACCGTGCGCGCGGCTGCGCTGTCCGACGCGGCGACCCACAGCTTCGCCCGGCCCGTGAGCAGCCGCAGCGCCACGAGGATGCCCGCATACGTGGCCGCAGCCGCTGCCAGCGCCACCAGCAGGCTCCACAGCGGGACGCCGGCAAAGCTGGTCTCCCGGACCCAGGACAGAAAAGTGGAATACTGCATGCGCATGATCTCCTTTGCGTCATTCGATGCCGCATGACTGTACCCGCATGCGCCGGGGGCCGCGCGCGCTGCGATCAGCGCTGGGCCGCGTGGCCGGCCCGCGCGTCGGCGCTTGGTCCGCTTGGTACGGCGGCTGGCCAACCTGCCAGATGCTGCTGCGCCACCTGGCCCAGGGCGGCGATCCAGGCGCCGTCGTCGTTCAGGCAGGGGATGTAGTGAAACTCCTTGCCGCCCGCATGCAGGAAGGCCGCGCGCAGTTCGATGTCGATTTCCTCCAGCGTCTCCAGGCAGTCGCAGCTAAAGCCCGGGCACACCACGTCCACGCGCCGCACGCCCGCCCGGGCCAGCGCCTGCGCGGTGGGCAGGGTGTAGGGCTCGATCCACCGGGCCTTGCCAAAACGCGACTGGAAGCTGACGCGGTAGCGGTCCGCGCGCAGGCCCAGGCGCTCGGCCAGCAGGCGCGCGGTCTCGCGCACTTCGCGCTGGTAGGGGTCGCCCAGCCGCAGGCTGCGCTCGGGAATGCCGTGAAAGCTCATCAGCAACTGCCCGGGCGGGCCGTGGTGCGCCCAGTGCGTCTCGATGCGGCGCGCCAATGCGTCGATATACCCCGGGTGGTCGTGGTAGCGGTTCACGAAGCGCAGCTCGGGCAGGTTGCGCGTGCGCCCGGCCCAGCGGTAGACGGCGTCAAACACGCTCGCGGTGGTGCAGGCCGAGTATTGCGGGTAGAGCGGCAAAATGAGGATGCGCGCCGCGCCTTCGGCCTGGAGCGCGTCGAGCTGGCTGGCGATCGACGGCTTGCCGTAGCGCATGGCATGGCGCACCAGCAGTGGCTGGGCGGCTGCGTCCAGCCGGTCATGCAGCAGCGCGGCCTGCCTGGCGGTCCAGAGCGCCAACGGCGAGCCAGCGGCCGTCCACACCCTGCCGTATTTCGCGGCCGACCTGGCGGGGTAAACGCGCAGGACGATGCCGTGCAGGATCGGCAGCCACACCAGCCGGGGAATCTCAACCACGCGCCGATCGCTCAGAAATTGCGCCAGATAGCGGCGCACGGCAGGCGCCGTGGGTCCGTCGGGCGTGCCCAGATTGCACAGCAGCACCGCGCTGCGCTCGGCTTGGTCGTGGGGAGGGAGGGAGGCCGGGGCGAGGGAGGAGCGCATGCCGCCATTGTGGCAAAGGCATCGGCGAGCGGCCCGTTTGCTGGAATCGGCCCTGGCTATAATTCGACGCTTCGGAGAGGTGGATGAGCGGTTTAAGTCGCACGCCTGGAAAGCGTGTGTGGGCTAATCCCCACCGCGGGTTCGAATCCCGCCCTCTCCGCCGGGAACCCGTCCACACCAGTCTTCACAAGCCCCGCACAGTCCCTGTGACGGGGCTTTTTCCTTGGGGGCGTTGTCCACGGTAGCCCGAAACGGAACATGTGCATCCCGCTACAGCCAGCATCCAATCATGGTACCGACCGTGGTATCGCGTGGGGCGATACCATGACAGTGGAGCCCGCAGCGATGGCTGCGTCAGCGCTGCGCACCGGTCAGCGGCCTGGGGCTCGCAAGCGCTCCGTGCCAAGGCTGGATGTGAAGATCAGGTCGCCGCAGCCTCGCCAAGCGACCCAGAATTCAGGCAACAACGCCACGTCGAGATACACTTCGTTACGCCAGCTACGTCCCGTGATGACACAATAGTCCAACGAGCGCGCTTAGATGCAATCAAGGGCGCTTGCTTTTCCTAAGGAGGTTCACATGAAAACCGCGCAACAAATTCTTGATGCCTACTGGGATGGAATGCTGCCCATTAACCCGATCAAAATTGCAAGCGCCATGGGGATCAAGGTGAAATCTGACCCGTTCTTGCCCGAAAGCGGCAGCGTCGAGGTGATCGATGGTACGGTCCACATCACCTACAACAGTGCCGAACAAAGCAATCCTCGGTGGCGCTTTACCGTTGCGCACGAGATCGGCCACTACGCTCTTGGTCATTTGGACCGCGTGACCACCAAGATGTTTCGCGACCCCGTGGCAAATTTCTCGACGGGTGCTCAACTCCCCGAGGAGCGCCAGGCCAATCACTTTGCGGCCCAACTCCTCATGCCTGAACGGATTGTGAAATATGTGATGATGGAGAAGGGGGTAAGTACCATTCAGGGGCTCGCGTCTCTGTTTCGCGTCTCCCAAGTGGCAATGAAGTGGCGCTTGGTCAACCTTGGAATGATCCGTGGCTGAAGATTTATCAACTGAAAATGCGCCCATCCAGAATCCTGACGTGACGAACATCGGGCTGGAGGAGCAAAAGCATAAACTGAACACCGAGCGGTGTGTGTTCAAGTGGACTCTTTGTTGTGCAAGCATCTTGTTCATTGCAGCGATCAGCATAGCGGTGATAATACTCTTCATGCTGAATGCGAATCCTCAAATCCATTGGCATGCATCGCTTCTCGTGACCGCCTTTGTGATCCCTCCTACGGTCATCGTGATTGGCTTGTTGCGATCGGTTTCCAAAATGAAAGGAAACGACAAGGACGACCACGGAACGGGTCTGGTTTCCTTGGACATCATCCTGGACATGCTGAAGTTGGCCGTCGGGAAAACTTAAGCCTTGTTCCCTGCGCTGACCCGCTGCAATGGCCAGCGCGGTGCGCCGATCAACGCCCTTGGGTTTCCCAGTGCTGCGGTTCACGCCACTGAACAGAACGGCTTATGCAAGCCCGCACCGCGCAGTTTGATCTTGTAGCAATCCGGCATGGACATGAGCGCGGCAACGGGAACCCGGGGCGCATCGAGCCTGCGCAGAAGTACTTTGGCAAATTGGGCCCGGATGCTGCCATCGAGCTTGTCCCATTCCCCTTTGGCTTGGGGCAGAAACTCCAGGCGGTAACTGCCTGCTGCTTGGCGCATGCTTCAACGCGCGGTGGCCAAGGGGGGTTTCGCCGTTCGGGATTTGGGAGATTTCGCCGTCGTGGCGCGCGCGATGTTTGCCAATTCTTCCCGGGTGACAGGGATCCCCTGATCCGGATCAGCCTGCCAGTCAGCGATGCGTTGCTGAACGAGCGGGATCCATTGCAAATCGTCGAGCATGTCCATCAATGCCTCATAGGTGCGGGCCGGCACAAGATAAGCCGATGGTTTGTTGTGATGCAAGACGACGACGGTCTGCATTCCGGCGTCGCGAATGACGGCAGAGGGATTTTTTTTGAGTTCGGTGATGCCGATCGATGTTTCAGCCAGTACGGCGTTCATGGCGCGTGCTCCAGATGGGAGATGGGGGGTCCGCCCCCATGCTAGACCATTCAATTGGTCAATTTCACTGTCACTGGGCACCGCGCAGGGGATGGAGTGCGATGCGCTGCGCCAGCGCCACCAGGGACCGGTCCGCCCCCGCGGGCCCGAGCAGCGAAATGCCCAGCGGCGCGCCCGCGCGCTGCGCCAGCGGCATCGACAGCTGCGGGAAGCCGCCGAGCCCGGCCAGGCACAGCATGCGGATTGCGCGGTTGCGGTAGTCCTCCAGGCTGCTGCCCGTCGCGTTGCGCAGCGGCGCGATGTCCGGCATGCTGGGCATGAGCAGCACGCCGTCGCTGCCCAGCGTCTGCGCCAGCCGGGCGCGAAAGTCCAGGCGGAAGGCGCGCGCGGTGTTTACCTGCGCGTCCGTCACGGCGCGCGACCAGGCGAAACGTTCGGCCACGTCGGGGCCCAGCGGCGGCGCGTAGCGCTCGATCAGCGGGCCGTCGGTGAGCCAGGCCTCGCGCCCTTGCAGGTAGCGGAAGTTCCAGTACATCGCGTCCCAGGATTCGAGGACCACGTCAAGCGGCGTGGCCGGGCCGAGCAGCGACTGCACGCGCTGCGCCGTGCCGTCGAGCGCGTCCCTGACCGGCGCCTCGAGCATGGCCCAGATGTCCTTCGGCCACAGCAGCCGGGGGCGCTGCGGCAGCGGCTTCGCGTCGGCGCCCAGCAGCACGTCGGCGACGCGCGCGAAGCTGCCGACGTCGCGCGCGAACCAGCCGCAGGTGTCGAAGCTGGGCGCGAGGTCGAGCGCACCCTCAAGGCTGACGCGGCCGTGCGTGGGACGCAGGCCGTACAGGCCGCAATGGTTCGCCGGCGCGCGCACCGAGCCGCCGGTGTCGGTGCCGAGCGCGAAGTCGCACAGCCCCGAGGACACGACCGACGCCGACCCCGAGGACGAGCCGCCGGTGATGCGCTCGCGCGCCGCGCCGTTGAGCGGCGCGCCGAAATGCGCGTTGTTGCCGTTCATCGAGAAGGCGAACTCGTCGGTCACGGTCTTGCCGGCGAAGCGGGCGCCGGCGTCGAGCAACTTTTGCACGGTCGGCGCGCTGCGCGTCTTGATTCCGGACAACGCGAGCAGGATCGGGTTGCCGCCGCCCGTGGGGTAGCCCGCGACGTCGAACAAATCCTTCACGCCAAAGCGCAGGTCGGTCAACGGGCCGGTCGGCGCGGCGGGGACGGCGACCGCGGGGTAGGGAACGAAGGCGTGGGCGGGGTCGTGCGGGATCATCATGCGGGGCTCGCTTTCGGCAGTGGAGGAATCCGGTGCGCAGCATGCAGGGCCGCGGCGGCGTCGGTACGGATGCAGCGCACGCGGTGCCCCGGCGCGACGTCGATCGCGGCCGGCTGCGCCGTGCGGCAGGCCGCTTGCGCGAGTGTGCAGCGCGGCGCGAAGGCGCAGCCCGGTGGCAGCGCCGACAGGTCGGGGGGCGCGCCGGCTATGGTCTCGAGCCGGCTGCCGCGCGCCAGCGCGCCGTGCGCGCGGCTCTTGAGCAGCGCGATGGTGTAGGGATGGCGCGGCGAGCGGATCAGCGCGCGCGCCGAGCCTTCCTCGACGATGCGCCCCGCGTACATCACGGCGATGCGGTCGGCGAGCTCCAGCGCCGCGCCAATGTCGTGCGTGACGAACAGCACCGCCAGGCCCAGGTCGCGCTGCAACTCGCCCAGCAGCAGCAGGATCTGGATCTGCACCGTGGCGTCGAGCGCGGTCGTGGGCTCGTCGGCGAGCAGCAGCTGCGGGCGGCAGGCCAACGCCAGCGCGATCATCGCGCGCTGGCGCATGCCCCCCGAGAGCTCGTGCGGATAGGCTTGCAGGCGCCGCCCGGGGCTCGGAATGCGCACGCGCTCGAACAGTTCCAGCGCGCGCCGCTGCGCTTCGGCGGCGGACACCGTCTCGTGCCGCCGGATCGACTCGACGATCTGCGCGCCGACCGGGTACACCGGGTCCAGCGCCAGCAGCGGCTCCTGGAAGATCATCGAGGCCACCTTGCCACGGTAGTCGGCGAGCCCGGCCTGCGTCAGCGCGAGCACGTCGCGCCCGGCCACGCGGATCTGGCCGCGCAGCTGCGTGCGGCGTTCCGGATGCAGGCGCAGCAGGCTGCGCAGGGTCACGCTCTTGCCCGACCCCGATTCGCCGATGAGCGCGAGCACCTCGCCGCGCTGCAGGTCCAGGCTCACGCCGCTGACGGCCTGCACGGGCTTGCGGCCGCCACAGAAGCTGACGCTGAGATCGCGCAGGCGCAGCAGCGGCTCGCCCGCGGGAGCCGCGCAGGAAGGGGACGCAGGAATCGCAGGAGCGGCCATGGGGTCAGGCGGCCTGCGCCAGTGGATGCCCGCTGCCCGGCGCGTGCACCAGGCAGCTGACGCGCTGCTGCGCCGCAGCGGCGGCCACGCGCGCCGGAATGCGCTGGCTGCACAGCGGCGCTGCGAGCGCGCAGCGCGGGTGGAAACGGCAGCCCGAAGGCGGGTCGATCGGGCTCGGCGGATCGCCGGCGAGCGCCGCCTCCCGGGTGCGCTGTTCGGGGTCCATGGACGGCATGGACGCGAGCAGCGCGCGCGTGTAGGGGTGCGCCGGCGTTGCGTAGAGCGCCTCCGCAGGGCCGATCTCGACCACCTGTCCGAGGTACATGACGAGCACGCGATCGCTCATGTAGCGCACCACGTTCAGGTCGTGGCTGATGAAGACGTAGGTCAGGCCGAACTCGGCCTTGAGGTCGAGCAGCAGGTTGAGCACCTGCGCCTCGACCGATTTGTCGAGCGCCGAAACGGCCTCGTCGAGGAGCACCATGCGCGGTTGCAGCGCCAGCGCGCGCGCGATGTTCACGCGCTGGCGCTGGCCGCCGGAGAGCTCGTGCGGGTAGCGTTCGGCAAAGCGCTGCGGCTCCAGGCCGACGCGCGCAAGCAGGTCGTGCGCGCGCTGCACCGCCGCGCGGCGCGCCACGCCGTGCACCCGCGGCCCGAAGGCGATCGAGTCCTCGACCGTCAGGCGCGGGTTCAGCGAGGCGTAGCTGTCCTGGAACACCATCTGCACCTGGCGGCGAAACTCCGCGAGCGGCAGGTCGCGGCTGCCGACGCTGCGGCCGTCGAACAACAGCTCGCCGGCCGTCGGCGCGATCAGCCGCATCAAGAGCCGCGCGGTGGTCGATTTGCCGCAGCCCGATTCGCCGACCACGCCCAGCGTCTCACCCCCGAAGACCTCGAAGTCCACGCCATCGACCGCGCGCACCACGCCCCCGCCGCGGCCCAGCAGGTCCTTCTTCAGCGGGAAGTGCTTGTGCAGCCCGCGCACCGTGAGCAGGGGCTGCGCGGGGTCCGCGCTGCCGGTCATCGCAGGCACCATGTGCATTGCCTCATTCCTTGTTGTCCAGCGCCGAACGCAGCCCGTCGGAGAGCAGGTTGAACGCGATCGAGGTGACGAAAATCATCGCGCCGGGCAGCGCCGCCACCCAGGGCTGCACGTAGATTGCCGTGCGCAGGGTGTTGAGCATCAAACCCCATTCGGGCTCCGGCGGCTTCACGCCCAGGCCCAGAAAGGACAGGCCCGAGGCCAGGATCATCGAGACCGCGATCAGGCTGCTGGCGTAGACGAAGATCGGCCCCAGCACGTTGCCCAGCACGTGCACGATGGTAAAGGCCCCGGCGCCCGAGGCTTGCACGGTCCGCGCTGCCGGTCATCGCAGGCACCATGTGCATTGCCTCATTCCCTGTTGTCCAGCGCCGAACGCAGCCCGTCGGAGAGCAGGTTGAACGCGATCGAGGTGACGAAAATCATCGCGCCGGGCAGCGCCGCCACCCAGGGCTGCACGTAGATTGCGGTGCGCAGGGTGTTGAGCATCAGGCCCCATTCGGGCTCCGGCGGCTTCACGCCCAGGCCCAGGAAGGACAGGCCCGAGGCCAGGATCATCGAGACCGCGATCAGGCTGCTGGCGTAGACGAAGATCGGCCCCAGCACGTTGCCCAGCACGTGTACGCGCACGATGGTGAAGGCCCCGGCGCCCGAGGCGCGCGCGGCTTCCACGTAGTCGCGTGCGCGCACCTGCGTGCTCACGCTCTCGGCGACGCGCGCGATCTGCGGGACGAACACGATGCTCAGCGAGATCAGCGAATTCACCACGCCCGCGCCGAGCACGCCCGAGAGCGCGATCGCGAGCAGCACCGAGGGGAAGGCGTAGAAGACGTCGATGCTGCGCATGATCACGGTGTTCACGAGGCCGCCCGCGTAGCCCGCGAGGATGCCGATCGCCGCGCCGATCACGAACGCGCAGAGCACCGGCGTGATGCCGATGAACAGCGACAGCCGCGCGCCGACGATCAGGCGCGAGAGCATGTCGCGGCCCAGTTCGTCGCTGCCCAGCGGCAGGCCCTCGGTGCCGATCGGCTTGAGCCGCTGGAGCATCGACGCTGCATAGGGGTCGGCCGGCGCGATCCAGGGGCCGAAGAGCGCCAGGGCGAGCAGCAGCACGATGACCAGCGCCGCGCCCAGCGCCACCGGGTCGCGCGCAAAGCGCCGCGTGGCGCCGCTCCAGTAGCCGCGCGAGCGCGGCAGCGCCGGCAGCGCGTCCGGGAGCGCATGCGGGGAGAGGGCGGGAATCGTTGCGGACATCGGTTCAGCCGGGAACGGGGCGCTTCATGCTCTTGCGATGCGCGGGTCGAGCAGCGTCTGCAGAACGTCGACGAGCAGGTTCAGCAGCACGAAGAACAGCGCCAGCACGAGGATGGTTCCCTGCAGCAGCGGCAGGTCGCGCTGGAAGATCGCCGCGTTCAGCAGGAAGCCGGTTCCGGGCCAGGAGAACACCGTCTCGATCAGGATCGACCCGCCGAGCAGGTAGCCCAGTTGCAAGCCCATGACCGCGAGCGCAGTCGGCGCTGCGTTCTTCACCACGTGGCGGAACACGCCGAAATGCGTCAGGCCCTTGGCGCGCAGGCCGACGATGAACTCCTGCCCGAGAATCTCGGCCACCAACGCGCGCACCGTGCGCGCGATGATTCCCATGGGAATCACCGACATCGTGAGCGCCGGCAGCACCAGGAACTGCAGGTGCGCCCAGTCCCAGGCCCAGTCCTGCGATCCGTCCGGCCCGGCGCCGGTCGCGGGCAGCCACATGAGCTGCGAGGAGAAAACGATCACCAGCACCATGCCCAGCCAGTAGTGCGGAACGCTCACGCCGAGCACCGACAACGTGGACGCGGCGCGGTCGATCCAGGAGCCGCGAAAGTAGCCGGCGACGAAGCCGAACAGGCAGCCCAGGACGAAGCCGATCGCGGTCGCCACGAGCGCCAGGCGCAGCGTGTTGCCGACCGCGTTCAGCACCTCGCCGGCGACCGCCCGGTTGCTCGCGATCGAAACACCCAAGTCCCCGTGCAGCGCGCGCCAGACCCACAGCCCGAACTGCTCGGGCAGCGACCGGTTGAAGCCGTAGAGCACGCGCAGCTGCGCCTGCAACTCGGCCGAGGCGTCGGGCGGCAGGATGGACACCAGCGGGTCGCCCGGCGCCAGATGCACGAGCACAAAGCACAGGAAGGCCACGCCGACCATGATCGGGATGGCCTGGCAGACGCGGCGCAGCAGGTAGGAGAACATCGGCGGTGCGGGGCGCGCTGTCAGCTGTCAATCCAGGCGCATGGTCGCAATGTCGATGAACCAGCTCTTGGGCTGGACCACGTTCCTGACCTTGGCCGAGAGCGCGCGCGGGCCGACGTCGTGCGCGATCCAGACGAAGGGCGCGTCGTCCACGATGTGCGCGTGCAGCCGCGCGAGCGCGGCGTCGCGCGCCTTGTCGTCGAAGCTGGTGCGGGCGTCGGCCACCAACCGATCGACCGCGGGACTGCCGTAGTAGCCCCAGTTGTTCGACACCGGCGGGAAGGACCGGGTGCTCACGAAGCGCGCCATGGCGAAGAACGGGTCCATCGCCGCGAAGCTCACGTTCGTGGCATTCGCGCCGTTCGCCGCGGGGTCCTTGGCGCCCTTGCGCCAGTTCGTGAACAGCGTATTCCATTCGATGACGTCGAACTGCACGTCAAAGAAGCACTGCTTGAGCGACTGCTGCACGAACTCGTTCATCGGCAGCGGCTGCATCTGGCCCGAGCCCGAGGCCGAGATCTGCACCTTCACCTTGACCGGCTTTGCGGCCGAGAAACCGGCCTGCTCCATGAGCGCCTGCGCGGCCTTGACGTCGTATCTGAGATCGAACTTCGGGTTGCCCCACCACGGATGGCCCGGCTCCACCGTTCCCTTGGGCTCGGCCATCATTCCGCCGAGCAATTGCTTCAAGCCGCCGCGGTCAACGCACAAATTCGCCGCCTGGCGCACGCGCTTGTCGAGCCAGGGCGAGCCCTCGACGAAGGACAGCTGCCAGGGCCAGACGTGCGGCTGCGCATTCGCGTAGATCTTGAAGCCGCGCTGCCTGATCTGCTGCATTGCGTCGGGCGCGGGCGCCTCGATCCAATCGACCTGGCCGCCGAGCAGCGCGGCCGTGCGCGCGTTCGCCTCGGGCATGGGCAGAAGAACCACCTTGTCGATCTGCGGCACGCGCCCGGCGTCCCAGTAGCCCCTGTTCGCGGCCAGTTCCAGGCGCTCGCGCGCGACGAAGCGCGTGACCCTGAAGGGGCCCGAGCCGGCCGGGTCGGCGGCAAAGGCAGTCCAGGCGGCCTTGGCCCGCTCGGCCGGCGCCGCCACGCTGGCCGCAACGGCCCGGAGCTTGGCGCCCCAGTGCGCCGGCGAGGCCATGAAGAGGTTCGTGAGATTGATGGGCAAAAAGGCGTCGGGCTCGCTGGTCGTGAGTTCGACCGTCAACTCGTCGATCTTGCGCGCGCTCCTGAGCGTCGGCATGCGCGAGACCGTCACGCCGACCTGGCTCGGATCGAACTGCGGCGCCTCCTTGTCGAGCACCTTGGCCACGTTCCAGACCACCGCGTCAGCGTCGAACGCCGAGCCGTCATGGAACTTCACGCCGGGGCGCAGCTTGAAGACCCAGCGGGTCCTGTCCTTCGCGTCCACCGCCCAGGAGGTCGCGAGCGCGGGAATGACCACGCTGGGCGCGTCGGCCTTGGACAGGTCCCATTGCGTGAGCGAGTCGTAGATCGGGATGCCGGTAAAGCGATTGCCCTCAAAGCCCTGGTCGGGCTGGCCCAGCGTGCGCGGGACGTCGGCGACGGTCATCGCAATGCGCAGCGTCTTCTCCTGCCCGGCGGCGACCGGGGGCAGCAGCGCCAGCAGGGCGCAGACGGCCAGGGGTTTCAAGGACCAGGCGGGGGAGGGCAACTGCACGGAAAACTCCTGTTGGCGATGGGTTGGCGGGTGGACAGGAAGACCCAAGCACAGGCCGTGCCAGCGTCTGCGCAAACCGGCGGGGACTATCTCCCCGCGGGCGCCCGATTGCAATAGTTGTTTTCCTGTCTTGCGCTCGGTCACAATTCGGTGACCGCCACCCGGCTCCCTTGCAGCCCCTGGCCTTGCAGCGCACGCAGCGGCACATCTGACAGTAGCGCTTGTGTCGCCGTTGTGCGCACAAACACCAGCACGCCACACGGTTCTGGATTTACGCAACAACGCCCACCACGCTCTCGCCCGCAGCCCGTAATAAGCTTACAGTTGATATGGGAATTTTATTCGTGTATTGTGCGTACTCCAATGTGTTATGAGCATTAACGTGAAATACACCGTCCCCCAAAGCAAGCATGTATTTCATACTTCGGGGTGTCTCATTGATTCATGAAAGTTGGAGAAAATGCAGAAGAAGTTGCACTATTCCGAGAGTGTAAGCAGTATTACACTGGAGCAGATAGCTGACCTGTATGATTCAGTCGGCTTCGGAGCGGCAGATGGCTATAAGTCGCAAGAAAATCTGCTTGATCGACTTTTTGGACATGGCTGCCATGGGTTCTTTGCCATACATGGCGAACGCTTGATTGGCATGGTGCGTGTTTTGAGTGATGACGTTATCTGCTCTTGGGTGGCGGAAGCCTGCATTCACCCCGATTGGCAAAAGCAAGGTGTAGGTCGGGCACTATTTAACATGGTGACCAGGCGGTTTGAGCACACATCGATTTATTTGGAAGCGCTTTCGTCGCAGGTTGGGTTTTTCTCAAAAATGGGAATTCACCCTGAATCAAAGCTTGTAGCGTGCAGCCTGGCTCCCAAGGCGAAGCCGAGGAGTCCGATCCATTTCATGCACTAAATCCCATGCGCACTGCTGAGAAAATCAGATCAAGTCTTCTTGTATTGCGGGCGACCATAAGAAGCATCCCCATGATGTATGCATCTGCGCCGACAGATTTCATACTGCTTGCAATCACCTCCGTCATCAGTGGTTTTGCTCCCGGGCTCTGGATTTTCCTGACTTCGCGTCTTGTCGATATTATTACAAGCAAAGGGGTGGAGCACTTGTCCCTCATGGACCCGCTACCCATCGCGTGGGTAATTTCACTGTTTGTTCCCAAGATTGCGGGGCCACTGATGCAGTTTTATCAAGCCAATCTCGCTGAGCGATTTACTGCAGCGATCAATATGTCTTTGATGAAGAAGTCTGCTGAAATGCGTGGAATCGGGCATCAAGACGGAAGTGATTATCTTGATTCAATCAAGATCCTCCAGGAGGGAGCCATTTCTCGACCAACAAATGTGGTGTCGGTAATTTTCTTCATTCTGAGAGACGGAATTACTGTTCTGTCGATCATCGCTACTTTGGGTGCCATCGCTTGGTGGTTTCCCATTGTGCTGACGTTAGGCGTCATACCCGGCATTGCGGTTTCCATACACTTCAGGAATCTGACATGGAGCACCACCTTGAGCCGCAGTCAGAAAGCAAGGGAGATGGATTATCTATCGCGCATCGCCATTGGTGTCCCGCATGGGATTGAAAATCGCGTCTACAACTATTTTGACTGGCTGGTCCGCCGTTATGCGGAGATTGCTGATGCTACGCATGCAAAGATGCGCTTGGTGCGCAGGAAATCAGCGCTTGCAACTCTGCCGATTGAACTGATGTCCATGCTGTGTGTCGTTGGACTGCTGATCTGGGTTGTCTCCGGAATCAGAACAAAGGCAGTTTCTGTTGGAAATATCGCGTCGTTTATTCAAGCCCTATTGATTGGCAACACGATAGTATTCTACTTGCTTGAATCCATTTCCATCCTTTTTGAGCGTGGGCTTTTCTTTACACTGTATTACCGCTTCATGGCGATGGTCGATTCCATTGAGAATGGCAAATCACCATTGCCACAGGCGCCTGAATCCATTCAATTCATCGACGTGTCCTTCAGGTATCCGAATGGGCATCTTGCAGTAAATAACGTTTCATTTACGGTCTGCAAGGGGGATCGAATAGCAATCGTTGGAGAAAATGGATCCGGAAAAACAACCCTGATCAAATTGCTGCTCAGGCTATACGATCCCACCATGGGGAAAATCGAGGTCGATGGCGTTGACGTTCGATCCCTGGATGTTGATTCTTGGCGCTCCCATTTCAGTGTCGTGCAGCAAGATGTTGTTCCCTATGGCTTTACTCTGAGAGAGAACATTCGACTTTCTGACACAGACCGCTCAGACCCGGATGACCTTGCACTGCATCAGGCACTCGGAATTTCCGGCTTGGACGCTTTCATGCCAGTTGTTAACGAACGACTGGGGCGAGAATTCGATGGCATGGAATTATCAGGTGGTCAGTGGCAAAAGACGTCCATAGCGCGGGCATTCTTTCGTCATCCGGATCTTCTGGTACTTGACGAGCCATCCTCGGCGCTGGATCCCAAAAGCGAATTCGACCTGTTCAATCGGCTTGAATCGTTGGCAGCAGATAAGACCGTACTCTTCATCACGCATCGGTTGGGTGCGATCAGGCTTGCAGACAAAATTGCCGTCATGCACCATGGTTGTCTCATTGAATTTGGAACCCACACCGAGTTACTCAATAAAAACGGCCACTACGCTACACTATGGAACGCACAACTCGGACAATACACAATCGAATAGTCGTTATTGCATAAATCCTGAACAGCGTAGTGCAGATGCCGAGCTTCGACAAAATCCTGTCGAGAGTGAACGTTGCCGCAGTGCTGGTCACCGGCTTCGAGGCCTGCATGAATTTTGGCTTCGTCGCGTATGCGGTGCGTGTGCTGGGCGACGCGAGCGCGGCCAACTACCTTGTGGCGACGTTCTGGTTCGCGTTATTCGTCGCGGAGTTGCCGACCGGCTACCTGACGGATCGCTGGGGCGGTCGGACCTCGCTCACGGTCTCGCTCGTCCTGCGGGCCGCGGCGTTTCTGCTGTTCTACTGGGGCGCCCATTCGACGCCGCTGGTTTTTCTCGCCAATTTCATCGCCGGCGTCGCGACGACCTTTCTCACGGGGACGTTCACGGCGCAGGTGATGTGTGAATGCCGGCACCAGGGCGTGGAGATCGACCACCCGCGCTTGGCGGCATCCGCACTGTTCGTCCGTTCCCTTGGCCTCATCCTCGGCACGGCGGTGGGCTATCTGGTCGTCCGGCAGGCGGGGGTCCGCTGGCTCTGGCCGGTGAGCGCCGCTTGGGCGCTGCTTGCGGCCGTCTACGTGCTGGCGCGCTGGTCTGCGGTGCGGGCCAGGCCCTGCATGCCCATCGTCCTGCACTACCGGAGTGCCTGGTCGCAGGTGCTCGGCACGCGCGGCCTGCTGGTGACCATGCTGCTGTTCTCCGCGTGCAGGACCTTGCTCCTGCCGATCTCCGTGAACGCCGTGATCCTGATCGTCCCGGGCCTGGACGGGGATCCCGGACAACTCTTCGTTTTCTACCTGGCCTCGGGTCTGGTCGGCCTGGTCCTTGCCAAGGGTTTCCCGGCGGTCAGCGCATTCGCGGCGCGCCAGAGGATGCTGATCAACGTCCTGACCGTGCTCGCGATCGCCGCAGTCTCGGGCGGCAACCAGATCGTCGCGGGCCTCGGCTTCCTCGGCTTTCTCGTATTCAGCGCCGTGTCCGAGACCCAGCTGCGGCACGCGTTCTACGAACGTATTCCACCGGATCATGCAGGCGCGGTCAACTCGGTGCAAAGCCTGTTCGAGAACGTGCTGGGCGCACTCGCCCTCGTGCTGAGCGCGGTCTTGATCTCCGAAGTCTCGATGCGCTCGATGTACCTGGCCTCGGCGCTCGCTTATCTGCTCGTCTGTGCGGGCGCGGGTTGGGCGCGGAACAAATCATGGACCGCGTAGCATGCTGGCTCATGCAACAACGGCAACACCGCAGAAATTCCCTTTGGCACGAGCGATCGTTCCCGGTATTGCTCGGAGGCAATCTCCTGTCCAGGATCGGTGACGGCGTCCACGAATTCATCTTCATCATCACCGTGCTGAAGGTGAGCGACAACCGCGTGACCCATGCGGGAATCATTTATTTTTTCCGGTTTCTACCGTACCTGGTTTTCGGGCCTCTTGGCGGGGCCCTGGCTGACAGATTGAGCCGCAGGGCGCTGATGTTGGTGGCTGACCTTGCACGGATGTGCATTACCGGCGTCCTGTGCGCACTGCTTGTTTCCGATTCGGCAGGCGTGCTGTCGCTTGCCCTCACAGGCATGTTGATGACGGTCTTTCGGACGATTTTTCAGCCCGCATTCCAGGCAGCGATCCCTTCGCTCGTTCGAATCGACCATTTGCCCACGGCGAATGCCCTCACGCAGATGGTGGCGGAGACCGGCGGGCTCGTGGGGCCGGCCATGGGCGCGGCTGCGCTGGCGCTGGGTAGCCCGGGAGAGGTGCTCCTCTTCGATGCCCTCGCCTACCTTGTTTCGGCGTTGTGCGTATGGCGGGTCAGCATCCCTGCCGGGAAAACCTCCGGGGAAGGCGGGAAACCCACGCTGCGCCGTTTGTATGGAGAGTTCGGCCGGAACATCACGGGCATGCTGCGCGAGCCGCAACTGTTCATGGCGATTGCATACTCGTCGGCGTGCATTTTGCTCGTGGGGGCAGCACTGCGCATTCTGATCCCCGCGATGCTCAAGAACAATGCTTACTCTGACAGTGTCGTTGGCTATGCCATGAGCCTCACGGCGTTCGGGGCGATCGTCGGGGCTGCCGCGTTCATCCGGGTCGCGCGCGATTTCAGTACGCAGCGCCTGATGTTTTACTGGCTGCTGTACGGCCTGGTTCTCTCGGTGTTGCCCGTCTGCGTCGCCCACGTGGCCGCCATCCTCATGGGCTGCTTTGTGCTCGGCAGCGTCGGTGCCTTTGTGGACGTGGTGCTGCCGACGAATATTCACCAGCTGTCAACGGACGCCAACCTGGGCAAGAACTTCAGTCTCTTTTCGACCTTGGCCAACACGGGTGAGGCCCTCTCGGGGGGCCTCGCGGGGCTGCTCGTCCTGGTCTCGTCCGTGTCGATGGGCGTGACGGTGGTCGGGCTGCTGGTCGCGTCCATTGCGTATGTCGGAAGGCTGAAGTCGGGGAAGGCGCAGGGGTCGTAGTGCACCCGGACAGGGCGCGATCCTTTTGTTCGCGTGCGGGCGAATGGCCGTACCGCCGCCCATGGCCTTGGGCGGTTGGTCCGAGTTGGCTTGGGTCATTTGGCCGCAGCCACTGCCACGCGATACAGGTTCAGCAACAGGGCTTCTTCCGGTGTCTGACCCTGGCGCTCCGCGTTCCTTGCCAGGCGCGCCAAGTCGGTGGCAAAGGCTGTTTGGCTCTGCGTTGGCAGTTGTCGCACGGTGGCAAATACCAGTGCGCCCAGGGCGCTGGCGATGGCACTGGCGTTGGCTGTTTCGGCCGTCGGTGGCACGGTGTCGTTGTCGCGGCTCATGGCTTCCTCCAAGGGTTGCAGTTCTCGATTCGGGGACGTTTCAGACCCTCGATTTTCCGCCATGTTGCCGCTGGTAAGGGTGGCTACGCTTCGTTTTTTTTGTTTCTTACTACCTGGCGCCCGTGCGAAAGCGGAACGTGGACCTGAACCTTGCACCCGCATTCTTGCCCGTCACCGTGGCGATGTAGGAGGTGTCGGGGACCAGCGCAGCGGGGATGATGCAGGCCACCCCTTCCTTGCACTGCCCGTTGGGATCGGTCGTTTGGCCATCCCCGTAGAGCGCCTTGATTGCGACCGACCCGCCATGGCCCGTGATCCATACCGCAGCAACCCTCAGGTCGCTTGCTCCCTTGACCAGGATAGGCTGACCCCAGACTGCATCGGCTTCTTCCGGGAACGGTGTCGGCGCCTCTTCGCCTATAGACGCCAAAACGCCGGTGCTTCCCTCGCATGGGTAGGTGAGAACCTTGCCGGCGTCCTGGGACTCGGCGTCTTGGTGCTCGGCACTCTTGGTCAGGCCGAAGAGCATCACCAACGTCCGAAAGCCCACGATGGTTGGCCCCAAAGCCACGCCGACGTCACGGAGCCCATGGAGCGCGACCAGAAGGTGGTAGGGAGCGCTCAGGATGCGCCGCACCGCATATTCGGCGTCCTCGGTGAACCACGCGGTCGCCATCGTCTCACTCACCCGCCTGGGGTCGTAGCCGGCCACAGCGGCGCGATCACTCGGTCGAACGCCCGTGAACCCTGCCATGCCGGGTTCCTGAAGGTGAGCAAGCACCATGTTTTGTTCCAAGTAGTTCAGATGCGCAGTGGCGGCTTGGTCGAGCCTGGCGTTTTGCGCCAGCAGTCCGAAACCGCACTGGAGTCGCTCGGCGTTCAGCGTCTCGTAAGCCAGGGCTTCGCTGCTGGTGGCTTCATATGTGGCAGCAGGAACGCTGGTGACGATCGCGCTTGCGACCGGTGCCAGCGTGTCGCCACCATCTCCCCACGCCCCACCGCAGACGGTCAGGGTCATGCTGGCTAGCAGAACGGTCAGCAGTTCGTTTTTTTGTTTCATGATTCTTTCTCTTGAGTTACCCGAAAAACTTGCGCGGCCGGCGGCTTTTTCTGCACGGACTTCAGTGCATGGGGGTCATGTGCTGAAGTCTTCCGTGGAACCGCACCCTTGCATCCATGGGCGTTGCCAATCCGCGCGATGGCTTCACTTCAGCCCTGATCCCGGTCCATACCGCCCTACTTGGCGCCCGTGCGAAAGCTGAACGTGGACGTGAACGCTGCACCCGCATTCGTGCCGGACACCGTGGCGGTGTAAGTGGTGTTGGTGGCCAGCGCAACGGGGATGACGCAGGCCACTGCGGCCTTGCACCGCCCATTGGGATCGGTCGTTTGGCCGTCCCCGTAGAGCGCCTTGATCGCGACCGACCCGCCGGGACCCGTGATCGATGCCGCAGCAAGCCTCAGGTCGCTCGCGCCCTTGACCAGGATGGGCTGGCCCCAGATGGCATCGGCTTCTGCGGGGAACGGTGTCGGCATCTCTGCGCCTCTGGCCGCGAAAACGCCGGCGCTTCCCTCGCATGGGTAGGTCAGAATCTTGCCGGCGTCCTGGTGCTCGGCGTTCCTGGTCAAGCCGAAGACCATCACCAACGTCCGGAAGCCATCTGCGGTTGGCCCCCAAGCCAGGCCGACGTCATGGAACCCATGGAGCGCGACCAGGGCGTGGTAGGGAGCACTCAGGGTGCGCCGCACCGCGTATTCGGCGTTCTCGGTGAACGACACGGACGACATCGTCTCGCCCACCTGCCTGCGGTCGTAGCCGACCGCAGCAACGCGATCGGCCGGGTCACCGCCCGTGAACCCTGTCTTGCCGGGTTCCTGGAGGTGATCAACTACATTGTTTTGTGCTGAGTAGTTCAGATGCGCAGTGGCGGCTTGGTCGAGCCTGGCGTTTTGCGCCAGCAGTCCGAAGCCGCACCGGGACCGCTCGGCGTTCAGCGTCTCGTACGCCAAGGCTTCGCTGCTGCTGGCTGCATATGTGGCGGCAGGAACGCTGGTGACGATCGCGCTTGCCGCCGGTGCCAGCGTGTCGCCCCCCTCTCCCCACGCTCCACCGCAGACGATCAGGGTCACGCCGGCCACCAGAGTGGCCAGCAATTCGTTTTTTGGTTTCATGGTTCTTTCTTCTTCCGTTGAGTGAGCCGCAAAACTGGCGCGGCCAGCGGCTTTTTCTGCACGGATTTCAGTGCATGGAGGCCATGCGCTGATGCCAATCCGCGCGATGGCTTCAGCCAGGATTCCGGTCCATACCGCACTACCTGGCGCCTGTGCGAAAGCGGAACGTGGACCTGAACCCTGCACCCGCATTCGTGCCGGACACCGTGGCGATGTACGCCGTGTCGGTGGCCAGCGCAACGGGGATGATGCAGGCCAGTCCTGCCCTGCACCACGCGTTGGGATCGATCGTTTGACCATCCCCGTAGAACGCCTTGATCGGGACCGACCCGCCAGGACCCGTGATCGATGCCGCAGCAACCCTCAGGTCGCTCGCGCCCTTGACCAGGATAGGCTGGCCCCAGATTGCATTGGCTTCTGCGGGGAACGGTGTCGGCATCTCATTGCCCCTGGCCGCCAAAACGCCGGCGCTTCCCTCGCATGGGTAGGTCAGAACCCTGCCGGCGTCCTGGCGCACGGCGTTCTCGGACAAGCCGAAGACCATCTCCAGCGTCCGGATTCCCTCCGCGGCTGGCCCCCAGGACAGGCCGACGTCACGGAGCCCATAGAGCGCGACCAGGGCGTGGTAGGGGGCGCTCAGAATGAGCCGCACCGCGTATTCGGTGTTCTCGGTGGACGACACGATCGACAGCGTCTCGCCCACCTGCTTGCGGTCGTAGCCGGCCGCAACGGCGCGATCACCCGGTTCAACGCCCGTGAACCCTGCCTTGCCGGGTTTCTGGAAATGACCCACTGCATTGTTTTGCGCCAAGTAGTCCAGATGCGCAATGGCGGCTTGGTCGAGTCTGATGTCTTGCGCCAGCAGTCCGAAGCCGCACTGGGACCGCTCGGCGTTCAGCGTCTCGTAAGCCAGGGCTTCGCCGCTGGTGGCTTCATACGTGGCGGCAGGAACGCGGGTGACGATCGCGCTTGCCGCCGGTGCCCGCGTGTCGCCCCCATCTCCCCACGCCCCACCGCAGACGGTCAGGGCCGCGCCGGCCAGCAGAACGGCCAGCAATTCGTTTTTTGGTTTCATGGTTCTTTCCGTTGCGTGACGCGCAAAACTGGCGTGCATCCATGGCAGCGTTGCCAATCCGCGCGATGGCTTCAGCCCGGATCCCCGTCCATACCGCACTACCTGGCGCCCGTGCGAAAGCTGAACGTGGACGTGAACTCTGCACCCGCATTCGTGCCGGACACCGTGGCGGTGTAAGTGGTGTTGGTGGCCAGCGCAACGGGAATGGCGCAGGCCACTCCGGCCTTGCACTGCCCCTCGGGATCGGTCGTTTGGCCATCTCCGTAGATCGCCTTGATCGCGA
>NZ_AFAL01000442.1 GCF_000193225.1 Verminephrobacter aporrectodeae subsp. tuberculatae At4
CAACTGCGGGCTGCTCTGTGCGTCGCCGGGGGCGAACTCGGGAACCACGCGCGCCACCCGGCGGCCGGCGGCCTCCAGCGCCTGCAGGTGCTCGCGCAGCCAGGCGCGCTCGCACACCGCCACCCACACCGGAACGCCGCCCTGCGCGCCGGGCTGGATGGCGAAGTGCAGCGCCGGGGTGTCGTCGAGCAGGCGCTCTTCGAGCAGGCCTTCGAGCACCAGACGCAGCCGCGGCGTCTGCCGGCCCGGGCCCAGGGGCAGCCCGGGGGGCAGTTGCACGCGCTGCCACGAAAGGGCCCGCGCCGGGACCACGGCCACCACCTCGGTGCCCGGGCGCATGGGCAGCAGGGCGGCCGGGGCGTTGGCCTGGGCAATCGCGCGGTGACCGTCTGCCGTCAGCGTGTAGCTGTACTCCGTGGCGGGTCCCGGGCAGGCCGGCGGCAGAAAGAGGATCAGGGTGCTCATGGAACGGGCGCCATTCTAGGGGACCAGGGCTTGGCGCCCGGGCGCCAGGGCGTGGCGTGCTCGAGCGCGCCGCGTTCGCGCCACCGCGTGGTGACGTCCATCCCCTGCCGGTACAGCAGCGAACGCTCGTCCACCGTGTTCTCGCCCAGGCGCAGACGGCCGCGCACCTCGAAGTACGACGTGGCCACGGCGTGCGCGGTCTTGGTGATCTGGACGCCGCTGCCGAGCAGCGCGCTCACGTCGTCGAGACTGTTGAAATGCCGCTCCGCGCGGACCTGCACGATGCGTTGCGCGCTCGCGCTGTCCAGGCCGTCGATGGCGGCTTGCAGCACCTCGATGCCGGCGGTGTTCAGGTTCACCGGCGTGGGCCTCGGCAGCAGCGCGACGTGCGGCGCCAGGACGGCGACGGTGGCCGGCGTCAGCCCCAGCCAGCCGAGCTGGCTGACCGTGGGTGGCTGCAGCGGCGCGTTGCCGCTGTCGCCGCTTCTGGCCTGCGCCCGTTGCAGGCCATCGACCAGCAGATTCAGCTCCTGCATGGGCAGGCCCAGGAGCTCGAAGAGCCGCGTGAACTGCTGCAACGCCAGCGCCTGCACCTTGCCGTTTTCGATCAGGTTGGTGATGTTCAGGCGGCCCTGGAGGTCGGATATCTGGCCCGAGAGAAAGGCGTCGGCGGTTTCGGTGCTCGCGTCATCGACCTGCGTGACGTTGTTCTCGGCGGCCAGAAAGGTCGACAGGCGCGACTCCTGCAGCGGCACGGCCCAGGGTTCTGCCAAGTGGTCGGCGCCACCCGGGCGGCCATCCTCGCGCAGGATCAGGCGCGACCAGTCGAGCGCGCCGACAAGGATCCAGGCGGATTGGACGCGCGCGCGTTCGGCGGTCTCGATCTCGATGGCGCGCCACTGCTGCCACATGGCGGCGGCGGCAAAGGTGGCCACCAGCGTGACGATGAGCATGGCCGCGAGCAGTGCGGCGCCCCGGATCCGGCGCCGGCTCATGAGCGCTCCCCGCCGAGCACCGGGTTCACCCAGTCGCGCGTGAGCAGGCCGGCGAGCGCCTGGCCCGCGGGCAGGGTGATGCGCAGGCGCACACCGTCGGGAACGGCGGCAGCGCTGCTGCCCGACGCGCCGTCGCTGCTCGACAGCGGGTTGGACCACGCGCCGCCGCGGGAATAGAAGATTTGCCAGTCGTCCAGCGTGAGCAGCGCGGTTTCGTGGCGCCGCTCGGCCTCGCCCGGGGTGCGCGCCCATTGGGCCGCCTGCTGCCAAGCCTGCTGCCATTCGGCGCGCGTGCGCAGCGGCGGCGATTGCCAGCGCAGCCACTGGCCCGTGGTGCTGCGGCGCGTCCAGGCCACGACCAGGGCGCCGGTGTCGGGGATGGTGCCGCTGCGGCGCGTCAGGCGCAGCACCTGGCCGTCCCAGTCCAGCGCCGTGGTGTTGGCAATCGGCAGCACCGCGTCCAGGTCCGTGCCCCACTGGCTCAGGGCCGCTTGCAGCACCAGCAATTCATCGGCCCGCTGGCGCGTCGTTTCCTGCGCGCGCAGCATGCCGTCGAGCCCGCGCCAACTCAGAATCGCCAGCAGGGCCATGACGCCGATGGCGACCAGCAGTTCAATCAGCGTAAACCCCCGCCGGCCGCGCGCGCGCCGCGTCGGGGCCAGCGCGGAGCCGGCTCTGCCGGGCCGCTGCTGGTGCCCCCCCGGGGGACGACGCGAAGCGGCTCGAGCGGGCGCATCAGTAACGCCCTATGACGGTGGAAATGCGCAGGATGGCGTTCTCGCCATCGACCACCCGCGCGTCGATGCGCCGAAAGCCCGGGTTCGGCGTGGGGAGCACGTTGGTTTGCACTTGCAGCAGGCGCCCGGCCTGCACGCAGTCCGCCGTGCTGTCGCCCACGTTGGGCATCTGGCGCGACAGGCGGGCCTTGATCAGCTCGTTCTCGGCGCACAGCTGGGCGAGCACGATGTCCGACTGCCGCAGCGCGTTGCGCGTGAGCGCCGTCGTGGCCTGCACGCCGGCCATGAGCGCGAGCGCGACGATGGCCAGCGCCACGACCACTTCCAGCAGCGTAAAGCCGCGCTGCCCGGCCGGCGCCATCATGGCGCCGGGTCCACGGAGAACGGGCGCACGCCGTCGGTGGCGATGCGCAGGCTGCGCCCGGGGGCCGACAGGTGGGTGATGAGCAGTTGCTGCGGGCCGATGAGCGGCTCGGGCCCCAGTTGCAGAACGCCCGGCCCGCGCACGACGGTTCCCGCGTCCAACCACTGGCTGGGCAATGCGGCCTGCGCTGCGGGCGGCAGTCCCTCGAAACGAAAGCCCTGCGGCAGGGCGCGCCAGCGCACCGCAAGGCCCATGGCGCGCGATTGCGCGCGCGCCGATTCGAGCAGCGCGGCAAGCCGGTCGGCCTCGCGCTCGAGCAGCGTCTGCCCGCTGTCGCGCAGGGCCAGGCCCACGCCGGCCGTCGCCAGCGCCATGATGCTGACGACCACCAGCAGCTCCAGCAGGGTGAAGCCGCGTACGCGCGCGCGCCGGGGCCGGCTATTGCCAGCTGCCAATGTCGGCATTCTTGCCTTCGCCACCCGACTGCCCGTCGGCGCCGAGCGACATGACGTCGATCTCGCCCTTGATTCCGGGGTTCAGGTACTGGTAGGGGTAGCCCCAGGGGTCGTTGGGCAGTTTTTCCAGGTACAGCTTCCAGTTGCGCGGCACCGGACCCGTGGTCGGCTTGGTGATGAGCGCCTGCAGGCCCTGCTCGGCCGTGGGGTAGCGCTGGTTGTCCAGGCGGTACAGCTTGAGCGCCTGCATGATGTTGGTGATGTCGGTCTTGGCGGCGGTCATGCGGGCGTCGTCCGCGCGCTCGAGCACATTCGGCACGATGAGCGCGGCCAGAACGCCGATGATGACCAGAACCACCATCAGCTCGATCAGGGTGAAACCGCGGCCGCGGCGGGCGCGGTGCAGGAGGATGCGGGACGAGGACATGTTCACTGCGGGCGATCTCTTCTCTTGGGGTGGGCGAATCGCCTGCATCATAATCTCCCCCATGGTGAGCAATTCGTACAGCGAATGGGGTGTGCGGCTGGGGACTTTGGCGTTCTGGGCCGCAGCGGCTGCGAGCCTGGTCTTCTGGGGGCTGCGCCTGACGGCACCTGCGGATGGCCCCTTGGCGCCCGCCGTTGCCGCAGCCCCTGTGGCGCTCGACGCCCAGGCCCTGGCGCGCCTGTTCGGGGCCGTGCCCGTGGTGTCCGACGCGGCACCCGTTGCGCCGCAGGCCGCGGCCCGGCTCGCGCTCCTGGGCGTGCTCTCGGGCCGCCGCAGCGGCGGTGGCGCGGCGCTGATCGCGATCGGCAACCAGCCGGCGAAGCCGTTTCGCGTCGGCGCCACGGTCGATCAGGAACTCGTCGTGCAGTCCCTGGGACTGCGCCAGGCGCAGCTCGGGCCGCGCGTCGGCGGGCCCACGACGCTGACCCTGGAAATGCCGCCTTTGAGAAACTGACACCCCGCGAGCAGAACGCGCGGATCCGCCCGATCCGGGCCTGCCATGCACCGGCAAATGAACGCCATGAAGAAGGGAATCCACGGGGTTTTGGGAAAAACCGCGTCCCTATAATCGCGACCGTTCGATGGCAGAGTGCTTCGCGGTCTGCCCTGGCATCCGGTTTGCTAGCACGTCTGCATGCCGGATTTTTTGTACCTGAAACCCTCCGACAGGAGCCGTTGTCATGAAACTGTTCAAGGCCGTAGCCACCGCCCTGGCGCTCTGCGCTGCATTCCTCGCCCAGGCCCGGACGCTGGACGAAGTCAAGAAAGACGGCAAGATCCTCATCGCCACCGAGGGGCAGTTCGCGCCGTTCAATTTCTTCGACGGCAGCACGCTGACCGGCTTTGAAGTGGACGTCGCCGAGCTCGTGGCCAAGAAGATGGGGCTGCGCATCGAGTGGAAGACGCTGGGCTTCGACGCCCTGCTCACCGGCCTGCGCCAGGACCGCTGGGACTTGGTGATCGCCTCGCACGGAATCACCGAGGAGCGCGCCAAGGCCGTGACTTTCACCGATCCCCATTACTGCTCGGGCGGAATGATCATCGCCATGGACCCGGCGATCAAGAACGCCCGGGACCTGGCGGGCAAGGTGGTCGCGGTGCAGACCGGAACCAGCTACCTGGAGAACGTGCAAAAGATCTCGTCGATCAAGGAGATGAAGAACTTCCCCACCGACATGGACGCGCGCAGCGCGCTGGTCTCGCACCGCGTGGACGCCTGGGTGACCGACCGCTTCGTGGCCAAGGCCATCGCGCAGAAGAACCCTGGCGTCGGATTCAAGCTGGGCGACATGCTGTTCATCGAGCGCATCGCCGCCGCCGTGGCCAAGGGCAACGCCTCGCTCGCCAGCGGCTGGAACAAGGCGCTGGCCGAGGTGCTGGCCGACGGCAGCTACGCCGCCCTGTCCAAGAAGTACTTCGACGAAGACGTGCGCTGCCACTGAGCCCCCCACCCCTGCATGCTCACCGCCCTTTGGCCACAACGCTGGAGCCGCCAGCAGTGCAGCAACGCCACGCTGGTCTCGGCCGTCGTTCTGACGCTGCTGGCGCTGGCCCTGCTCGGCCAGTTGCTCTCGTTTCTGCCCGAGCCCATCGGCTCCAACGCCCAGGCCTTCGCGGGCGGCGCGCGCACCACGCTGTGTCTCACGCTCGTGAGCGGCAGCCTGGGTCTGGCGCTGGGAACGGGCGCGGCGCTGGCGCGCACCGCGCGCTGGGCGGGCGTGCGCTGGGTCGCGGGCGGCTACATCTGGATCATCCGCGGAACGCCGTTGCTGGTGCAGATCCTGTTCGTCTACTTTGCGCTGCCGGTGCTGGTTCCCGGGCTGAACCTGCCCGACTTCGCCGCCGCCGTGCTGGCGCTGGGCCTGAACGTGGGCGCGTACAACGCGGAGGCCATCCGGGCCGGCCTGCTGGCCGTTGCGCGCGGCCAGACGGAGGCCGCCAGGGCGCTCGGCCTGAGCCGGTGGCACGTGTTCCTGGACGTGGTGTTCCCGCAGGCGTTCAGAATCTCGCTGCCGCCGCTCGTGAACAACTTCGTCGCGCTGCTCAAGGACTCGTCGCTGGCCTACGCCATCGGCGTGGTGGAACTGACGAACGTCGGCAACCGCATACAGTCGGCGACCTTCCAGCCCATCGCCACGCTCTCGACCGTGGCCGTCACCTACCTGCTGCTGACGACCCTGGTGACGCAGATCTCGGACAGCGTCGAGTACCGCTTCGACGTGGAAGGGCGCAACCCTTGAGCCAGCCCGAGCCCTTCATCGTCACCGAGCGCGTCTGCAAGGCCTTCGGCACGCAGCAGGTGCTGCGCGATGTCTCGACCGTGTTCAACACCGGCGAGGTCAGCGTGATCATCGGCGCCTCGGGGTCGGGCAAGAGCACGCTGCTGCGCGCCATCAACCGGCTCGAGCCGCATGACTCGGGGTGCATCCGGATCGACGGCGTCGAGGTGAGCGACGACCCGGCGACGCTCCAGAGGCAGCGCAGCGAGGTCGGCATGGTGTTCCAGCAGTTCAACCTGTTTGGCCACATGAGCGTGCTCGACAACCTGACGCTGGCGCCGCGGCGCATCCGCCGCACCCCGCGTGCGCAGGCCAACGAACAGGCCATGACCCTGCTGCGCCGCGTGGGAATGCACGCGCACGCGCACAAGTATCCCTGGCAGCTTTCGGGCGGACAGCAGCAGCGCGTGGCGATCGCCCGCGCGCTGGCGATGCAGCCCCGGGTGATGCTGTTCGACGAGCCGACCTCGGCGCTCGACCCCGAAATGGTGCAGGAGGTGCTGGACGTGATGCGCGAACTGGCGCGCGGCGGAATGACCATGGTCGTGGTGACGCACGAAATGGGTTTCGCGCGCGAGGTCGCAGACCGCGTCCTGTTCTTCGACCAGGGTGGCATCGCGCACGACGCCGCACCCGCCGAATTCTTCGAGTACCCTGCGAGCGAGCGCATTCGTGCCTTCATCGGCCGCATGAGCTCCTGAAAGACCCCATCACCCACCACCACCAGCCCAACCAGCCCAACCGGAGTGACCATGAAGCCAAACATGAAACCAAATCACGCCCTCCTTGCCCTGCTCGCCGCCGGCCTGTACAGCCTGCCGCCTGCCGCCTTGGCGCAGTCCGCCAAGGACTTTGAAACCCTGCGCGACGAGCTTCGGGCGCTACGCGACGAACTCAACCAGCTCAAGGCCCGGCAGGCGCAGCCGTCTGCGGCGCCAGCGCCGAACGAGCGCATGGACGCGCTGGAACTCAAACAAAAGGACGCCGTGGTGCTCGGCGACATCCCGGGCAGCCTGCGCCTGCCCGGCAGCGAGACCTCAATCCGCCTCTACGGCCAGATTGAAGCCAATCTGTTCAAGGACTTCAAGACCACGGCGCCTGGCGAGCTCTTCAGCAACATCATGGAGCAGCCGCTGGGCGGCGGGAGCACCGGCAAGACCGCGTACACCGCGCAGACCTCGCGCTTCGGCTTCGAGACCTCCACGCCGACCTCGGCCGGCAGCTTCAACACCAAGCTCGAGGCCGACTTCTACGCCAGCTGCGGCGGCACCGAATGCAACCGCAACCGCCTGCGGCTGCGCCATGCGTATGGCGAGTACGCGGGCTGGACCATCGGCCAGACCTGGTCGACCTTCATCGACCTGGACACCCTGCCGGAGACCGTGGACTTCAGCGGCCCGCCCGGCGCCCCGGGTCCCCGGGTGGGGCAGCTGCGCTACACCTACAGCAGACCCGGCCTGCCCAAATTCCAGTTTGCGCTGGAAGATCCCACGAACGGCGCCAAGCTCCCGAACCTGGTCGCCCGCGTCAGCAAGGTGTTCGACTGGGGCAGCCTGAGCACCAGCCTGTTGTCGCACGAACAGCGCGTGGACGGCGTCAGCAAGCGCGGCCTGGGCCTGAATCTGGGCGCCGGCTTCAAGGTCTCGCCCAGCACCACGCTCACGGCGCAGTACACGCGCCTGGACGGCGACGGCGACGCCGCGTTCCTGACGGGCGTGAACACCCCCGTGCTCGACGGCAACCGGTTGCGCCTGGACCGTGCGCAGGGCCTGATGCTCGGGTTGGGCCAGAGCTTCGGCGAGAAACTGCGCGCCCACCTGGCGCTGGGCATGATGCGCTCGAGCCACAAGCTTGGCGACGCCTACGTGAACGCATTCGGCGGCAAGGGCAACCGCCAGCTGTACCAGTGGCACGCCGGCATGTACTACCTGCCGATCAAGAACGTGGAACTGGGCAGCGAACTGCTCGGCGGCCGGCGCCGCACCTTCGACGGCGGCAAGGGCGACCTGCTGCGCCTGAACCTGCAGGCGCGCTACATGTTCAACTGATCCTGCGCCGATCCTTCGTCGCTCACCCGATGCGGCTGGCCGGGAAACCGGCCAGCCTTTCTCATGCGCCCAGAACGTCTCGGCCTGCTGGCCCTGCTGGTGGTGACCGCGGTATGGGGGACCACCTTCCCCGCGATGAAGCTGCTGTCCGCGCAACTCGACGCGCTCCAGATCATCTGGCTGCGGTTTGCCATTGCCCTGCTCGTGCTCGCGCCGCTGTGGCGCGGCATGCTGCGCCATGAGTGGCTATGGGGCTGCGCGCTGGGCCTGCTGATGTTTCTCGCGTTCTGGCTGCAGGTCGAGGGCCTGGCGCGCACGAGCAGTAACCGCAACGCCTTCGTCACCGGACTGAACGTGCTGGGGGTTCCGCTGCTCGCCATGGCGCTGCTTGGCCGGCGCTATGGCTGGCGGCTGTGGGCCGCCTGCGCCATGGCCTGCGCGGGAATGGCGCTGATGTTCCACGAGGACGCGCCCTGGAGCCGGGGCGATACGCTCACGCTGGCGAGCGCCGTGCTCTACGCCCTGTACATCCTGGCGCTCGAAGAATGCGCGCGCCGCACCCTGGCGCAGCCGCTGCGCGCCAGCCGCATGGCCGCGGCGCAGGCCACGGTGATGGTGCTCGCGGCCACGCTGCTGCTGCTCACGCGCGACGGCGCAATGCGCGGGCTCGCGTCGGCGGGCGCCCTGCCCCCGGCTGCCTGGGCCGCCCTTTTGTATCTGGGCCTGCTCGCCAGCGTCGTGGTGGTGACGCTCCAGGCCTGGGGCCAGCAGCGCGTGGACGCCATGCGCAGCGCCATCGTGTTCGGTCTGGAGCCCGTTGTCGCCGCCCTGACCGCCTGGGCCCTGCTCGGCGAGCAACTGGGCTGGGCAGGTCTTGGCGGAGCGGCGTTGATCGTCGGGGCGCTGGTGTTCAGCCAGATCCGACCCCGCGCCAGACCCGGGATGCATTCCCCATGAGCCGCTGCGCGTCTGGCCGCGCTCAAGGCTCCACGAGCGGCACGTCGGCCGCCAGGCGGGGTTTGCCGATGGGCGCCGTGGCTGCGCCCTTTTGCACGGCGAGCATATCTTCCTCGCTTGGGTACTCGCCCAGCAGCCAGTAGTCGAACACCCGCCGTGCGATGGGCGCGGCAACGCCGGCGCCCCAGCCTGCGTTCTCCACGAGCACCGCGAGTGCGATGCGTGGTTCATTCGCCGGGGCGAACGCGATGTAGAGCGCGTGGTCGCGCTGCTGCTCCTGCAGCCGGGCGGCGTTGTACCGGTCCTTCTGGCCGATCGACACGGCCTGCGCGGTGCCCGTTTTGCCGGCCGACAGATAGCGCGCGCCGGCAAATGCGCGCGCCGACGTGCCCTCCTGCGTCACGCCGACCAGCGCACGCCGCACCACCTCCAGGTTCTCGGGTCGGTAATGCAGGTCGACGGCCGGTTCGCGGGCCAGCGGACGGCGCTCCTGCGTGACCGCGTCCAGCGTGGCGATGGCCAGATGCGGCCGGTGGCGCAGCCCCGCGTTCGCCAGGGTGGCCGTGGCGTGCGCGAGCTGGAGCGTGGTAAAGCTGTTGTAGCCCTGGCCAATGCCCAGCGAGATCGTCTCGCCGGCGTACCACGTTCCTTGCCCGGGGCGGCGGTAGGCGTTGCGCTTCCACTCCCGGTTGGGTAGAAGGCCACGCAGTTCACCGTGCAGATCGATGCCCGTGATCTGGCCAAAGCCGAGCGGCTGCATGAAGTCGTGCATCAGGTCCACGCCCATGTCGTTGGCCAGCGCGTAGTAGTACACGTTGCTCGACTGCACGATGCTGCGGTGCATGTCGACCGCGCCCAGGCCATGGTCGCTGTGGCTGCGAAAGACATGCCCGCCGAAGCTCCAGGAGCCGTTGTCCTGCGTGATCGCCGACGGCGTGCGCTTGCCGCTTTCCAGCGCGGCCAACGCCATGAAGGGCTTGTAGGTGGAGCCGGGCGGGTAGGTGCCGCGCAGCGCGCGGTTGAGCAGCGGCTTGTCCGGGGACTCGTTCAACGCGGTCCAGTTTTCGACGTCGATTCCCTCGACGAACAGGTTCGGGTCGAAGGTCGGCTTGCTCACCAGCGCGAGCACCTCGCCGGAGCGCGGGTCGATTGCGACCAGCGCCCCGCGGCGCGCGCCAAAAAGGTCCTCGACCAGCTTTTGCAACCGGATGTCGAGCGCCAGCAGCACCGCGTCGCCGGGGGTCGCCGGGTAGCTGGACAGGCTGCGCACGGCGCGCCCGCCCGCGGAGGTTTCCATTTGCTCGACCCCGGTGCTGCCGTGCAGGACGGGCTCGAAGCTCTGCTCGATTCCCAGCTTGCCGATGTATTCCGTGCCGCGGTAGTTGGCCTCGTCGTCCGAATCCTGGATGCGGGTCTTCTCGTTCTGGTTGATGCGCCCGATGTAGCCGATGGCGTGGCTTGCCACCTCGCCCAGCGGGTAATTGCGAAACAGCCGCGCCTTGATGTCCACGCCCGGAAAGCGGTAGCGCTGCGCAGCGAAGCGCGCCACTTCCTGCTCGCTCAGGCGCGTGCGGATGGGCAGCGACTCGAAGTTGCGCGCCTGCTCCAGGAGTTGCTTGAAGCGTCGGCGGTCCCGGGGCTGGATCTCCACGACCCGGGACAGTTCGGCGATGGTCTCGTCAAGGTCGCCCGCCTGCGCGGGGGTGATCTCCAGCGTGTAGGCCGAGTAATTGCTCGCCAGCACCACGCCGTTGCGGTCCAGGATCAGCCCCCGGCCGGGAACGATGGGGACGACCGCCGTGCGGTTGCTCTCGGCCTGCGCGGCCAGGTCTTCGTGGCGCAGAACCTGCAGAAAAAAGAGCCGCCCAGTCAGCACGCAGAACGCCGCCAGGGCCACGATGCCGACCGCCAGCGCGCGCATCCGAAAGCGCGCGGCGTCGGCCAGGCTGTTGCACAGTTCGGTCATGGGTAGCGGCGCAGGGTCACGGGATTGCCCATCGAAGTTCCCATCACAAAGGGCGGCTCTGATCGCTGTCGGGCGGGCGGCGCTGCGGCGCGAGCAGTATCCAGCTGGCCAGCGGCCACAGCAGCGTCTCCAGCACCGGCGCCAGAAAGCCCGCCAGCCCCGGAAAGATTCCGCCGCCGGCCATGCGCAGCAGGAGTTCCCCGGTGTGCGCCAGGGCAAACAGCGGGAACACCTGCAGCGCCTGCAACGGCACGCTGAACCACAGCAGGCGGCGGTGCATGGCGATGGCGCCGAAAGACAGCAGGGTGTAGGACAGCGCATGCTGGCCGAGCAGCGCGGACTGGTTCACGTCCATGCACAGCCCGAGCAGGAAGGCTGCGCCCATGCCAACGCGCAGGGGCTGGTGCACGCCCCAGAAGACGAGCAGCAGCATGAGCAGGTCGGGCATCCAGACGACGCGTCCCAGCGGCAGCATGTTGCCGGCCAGCCCCGCGACCAGGCTGGCGACCACGAACACCGGATTCACCGGCAGCAGCAGGGGTTCGCCGCGCGGCATGATCATCGCGGGCCACCTTGCGCAGTGGGTCTGCGGCCGGTCATTTGTTGCGTCTCCCGCGCCGGGCCGCGGCCGCGGGTTCGGGCCGCGGCAACCCGCTGTCCGCCAGCGGCTGGAGCACCAGCACGTGGCGCGCGCCCTGTACCTGCGCCAGCGGAATGCAGTACACGCGCGCGAACGCCGAGTCGGCCTGGCGCTCCACACGCAGCACCCGCGCCACGGGCAGGCCCGGCGGGTACAGGCCGTCGACGCCGCTGGTGGTCAGCAGGTCGGCCTCGCGCAGGTCGGCACTCGCGGGCATGAAGCGCAGTTCCATGCCGCCGTGCCCGGCCACGGGGTCGCCGTAGGCCACCGCGCGCGCGCCGGTGCGCACG